>NZ_JAVWUP010000049.1:0-16657 GCF_036667095.1 Gordonibacter sp.
GGAATGATTATACCATACAAAACGAACTTTTGTTCGCCTAAAGGCGAAGCGCCTTCTATCCTCATATCTAAAGAAAGGGGGTTTACGGCGCTTTTGATAAGCCGATTTCACCTCGACCGCCCCGCCGTCAGCTTAGCGGCGCCCTTTCCTGCGCAGGGCTCTCGCATAGAAGAATGCGAGCACCAGCCCTGCCACGGCGATACCTATGGCTATGATCAGCGTATGGGTAAAACCCGCTGCGTACGCCTGCGTCTTCGCAACTCCTGCTGCCGTATCCCTCAGCACGTCGGCCGACAAAACTCCCACAAAGATGGAGGAGCCCAGCGCAGAGGCGATTTGTACCGCCGTCGAGTTGATGGAGGCCGCATGCGGGGAGAGATCGGGCGGCAGCTGCCGCAGGGCTGCGGTCTTGGAGGGCGCCACCACGAAGCCCACGCCCGCGTACACCAGCGCCGAGGCCGCCACTACCAGAACCATCATCAAGCCCTCGGCCGAGAAGAACACCCCCGCCTGTCCCACCAAAACAACGACCAGCCCCGCAGGAAGCAGGGGCCAGATGCCGTAGCGATCCAGCAGCCTGCCTCCTATAAACGTAAACACCGCATTGACCAGTACCGGCCCCAAAAGCAGCAACCCTGCAAAAAACGCCGTATACCCTGCCGCGCCCTCGTAATACAGCGGAAGCAAAATACTCATTGAGAAGGATATCAGCGTTCCCACCATAATCAGAACAATACCCACCGAAAAGCGAGGCGACCTCAGCGGACGCAGGTTAAGAAGGGGGCTGTCGAGCACAAGCTGACGCCACACAAACAAGATCAACCCTACGACCCCTACACCAAGCGCAATGATCGAGGGAATGAAGTCGTGGGTGATCTCTCCCAGACCGTACATAAGCGCACCAAGGCCCACCAAGCCAAGCACAACGCTCAAGGGGTCCACGGAAACACGCACACCGCCCTTCGCGCCCCGAACAAGGAAAAACCCCGCCAGCAGCAGCACCAACGCCAGCACACAGGGCACTGCGAACATAGCAGCTCGACCAAAGTACGTAAGAGCCAAGCCCGAAACAACCGGGCTGACCGCCAGCCCGATCGCAATAATCCCGCTGTTCAAAGCCAGGCGCGTTCCGAGGTTTTCCTTAGGCGAGTTTGCCATGATGGCACTCGTAACCACGGGAAAGAACAACCCCGTACCCACCGCCTGAAGCATCCGACACCCCAGAAGCGTCAGAAAATCGGGCGCGAACGAAGCCAACCCGCTGCCTGCGACAAGTGCGGCGCTGCCTGCGAAAAACACGCGGCGGAGCCCCAGCCGCTTTAGCAAAAACGCCGCCAGCATGACCGACACCGCCGCAACCACCATGTATCCCACAATCAGCCAATTCGCGTTCGAGATGGTCACGGAGAACTCGTCGGCCATCTTGGGCAGGGCAACGTTCACCATGCTCTGCACGAACGATGCGATAAACGAGCACCCCAAAAGCATAGGAAACAGCGCCCTCGATGCTCCCGCAACTGATTTCGACCGCCGCTGCATATCATGCGCCCTCTCGCCTCGATGCGATTTTCCAGCCGCTTCGCTTATTGCGTGCGACTCGCAAGATCAGTCTAGTGCCACGCAGCGAAGGTCGGAAAACCGTTAAGGATGCGCAACAAGATAGTTACCGGACCGATTTTTCGAAAACAACTCGCAGCAAAATCTCGCCCTCTTCTTCGACAAAGCGCATCCCCATTTCCTGTTTCAACTGTTATAATAGTACAAATGTTTGCTATTGATTTTATGTCTGCGATACAGTAGTATTCTGTTTTGTAGAAGTATTGGAGCACGTATGCAATTCAAGGATCACGATATGGTGTTGACTACCACTGAAAACGACTGCATCTCAACACCGGGCGAGATACTGCGGGAAGAATTCCTCGCGCCATTGAATATATCGCAGTATCGCCTGGCCAAAGCAATAGGCAAGCCACAGTCTGCCATATCAGACATCGTCCATGGCCGCCGAGCCATCACGCCCGAAATGGCCTATCTTATCGGAAGGGCACTGGGCACCACCCCCGATTTCTGGCTGCACCTCCAAACGACATACCAGTTAAAGTTACTTGAGCAGCGCACCTTTCCCAACGTGGAAAGCTTGGTGAACTAGGGTATCGCCGTCTCGGCAGAGGCGCTGTGGACGCTTGCTGTCAAGACGGCATCCTCCCCTCTTCGCAATGCCGCGCTTATGCTACGATGCACGCAAGAGGCGAGCGGCATCGCCATCGCGCAAAACAGGCCCGACGGGCGCAACACGGCCCCGCAGGAAAGGACGGCACCGTCATGCCCCTGAGCAAGACGATCCTCACGATGATACGAGCGTTCACGTGGGTCAGGCCCGACATCAAGCAGTTCTACAAGACCCAACGCGTAGCCGAAGAGGTAAGCGCCAAGCTCGTGCCCCCCAACCCCCGCTGCCGCATAGACGACACCACTGCAACCATGCCCGACGGTTGCCAGATTCTCTTGCGCGTGTTCACCCCGCACGGCAAATGTCCTTTGCCGACCCCCGAGAACGAAGCGCCCCAAGACCCCTGCGGCACCATCTTGTTTCTCCACGGAGGTGGGTGGGTCAACGGCGACGTGGACTTCTACACCGATGCCTGCGCCACCATGGCACTCAAGCTTGACCGGCGCATCGTGTCGGTAGACTACCGGCGTGCGCCCGAGCACCGCTTCCCCCAAGCAGTCGAGGACTGCTACGAGGTGGCGCGCCAACTGCATGCAGGCGAGCTGCTTACCGGGATAGACACCGAGAACATCGTGCTGTTCGGCGACAGCGCTGGCGGCAACCTGACGGCGGCCGTATCACTTATGGCGCGCGATCGTGCCACCTTTACGCCGCGCAGGCAAATGCTGATCTACCCCGTTACCTACAACGACCACAACCCGTCGTCGACCATTTTCGAATCCGTGCGAGAGAACGGCGAGGACTACCTGCTTTCCTGGCGCGATGTCCAAGGCTACATGGAGCTCTACCGCTCCTCCCCCGAGGATCTGCACAACCCCTACTTCGCCCCGCTCATCGAGCCCGACCTTACCAACCAGCCGCGCACGCTCGTGATCACGGCAGAATACTGCCCCTTGCGCGACGAAGGCGAAGCCTATGCGCAACGCCTGGCCGACGAGGGCTGCGACGTGCAATGCTATCGCGTGCTCGACGCCGTGCACGGGTACCTGCTGTACCCGTCCGTGCTGGGCATCGTGCGGGACACTTACCGCATCATCAAGCACTTCCTTGATGGCGACGAGCTGGAACAGGAGGGGAAGCGCACGTGGCTCGGGATAGTTGGTACCGACTAGACAACGTAGGCAAGTTCTACTCGTCCCAAGCAGGAAGCTCGGCGCAAACGGTGTTCCGCTACGCCGCAACCCTCGCAGACGAGGTGGACGAAGGCGCCCTGCAGCGTGCGCTCGAGAAGACGGTCGAGGTGTTCCCCAACTTCAACGTAAGCCTGCGAAGCGGCATGTTCTGGCATTACCTGGAACAAGCCGCCCAGCCTCCCACCGTGACCCGCGAGAATCTGCCCATCTGCTTCGGCCTGCACGTCCACGCAAAGAGCGTCCTGTTTCGCGTGAGCTACTACCGCTACCGCATCAACCTCGAAGTTTCGCACATCGTATCGGACGGCCGTGGAACCCTGAGCTTCTTCAAGGCGCTCTTGCAGGCCTACGTGCAGGAGCGCTACGGCGCGGAAGGCGCACCCTTGGAGTACGACGGTTCCGACTACCAGAAATCCGAAGACAGCTTCGACAAGTACTACGAGAGGGACAAGGCTGCCTCCACGCGCGTGCCCAACGTGTACCGGATAGCCGGCTGGAAGGACCCCGCCGATCCCACGTTTCTAGAATATCATCTTCCGGTACAACGCGTGCTAGACCTGGCCCGCTCGCACGGCGTGAGCCTCACGTCGTTGGTGATAGCTGCCATCATATGCGCCATCCGCACGGAGATGCCGCGTCGCGACCGACAGCGCGCCATCCGTATGGACGTGCCGGTCGACCTGCGCCGGATATTCGAATCGGCCACCACCAAGAACTTCTTCGGGCTAGCCTACGTAACCTATGTGCCCGGAGACGAAGACGAGCCGCTTGAAGTCGTGGCCGCCCACGTGCAAGACCAGCTCAAAACCGAAGTACAGGCCGAAAACCTGAAAGCCCGCATGAACCATATGATAGCCCTTGAGAAGAACCTGGCGCTGCGCTTCGCGCCCTTGTTCGTGAAGGACGCCGGCCTGGAGATAGCCGACTGGGCGGCCTCGCGCGAAACCACCACAACCGTCTCGAGCCTCGGCGTCATCGAGATGGACGAGAGCGTCGCGCCCTACATACGCGAGGTCAACGTCCTCACCTCCACTACCGGCATCAATTTCATGGTGTGCTCGTTCGGCGACGACCTGAGCATCGGCATTTCCACGGTGTTCTCCAACCTGGGCGTCGTGAAGAACTTCTGCCGGTACTTCTCCTCCCAGGGCATCGAAGGACGCATCAACACCAACAAGACCGGCAGAGGAGGGGCTCGATGAAGCGCTGCGACAAATGCCATGTCGAGTTCACCGGCGACCTGGACCGCTGCCCGCTGTGCCAAGCCAAGCTCTCCGGCGAAGCCGAGCCTGCGGTGTTCCCCCAAAACGAAGTGAAGAAATCGGGGGTCGTGGCCTTGGCGGTGCTGGCATTCGCCACGGGAGCCTGTCTGCTGGTCATGGTTTTCTTGGGTTACCTGCTGGCGCTGCCGGGAGACATCGTGCTGTCCGTCTGCTTGGCCTTGGTGGTGAATTACCTGTTCGTACGCAATATACTCATGCACTCCCCCGACTTCTTGCGCGTGGTCGTGCGCTACTTCCTCATCCTGCTGGCTATCGCTGCCGTATGGTTCCTGGTAACGCACAACCTCCTCGTGACCACGTTCGTCATACCCGGCATCTGCCTGGTGGCGCTGGTGTTCGACACCGTGCTCGTCGCGGTATTTCGGGGCACGTTCGTCTCGGGATACGCCAAGTACCTCGTGTTCGACGTAGTCGTAGGGCTGGCCCCGCTGGCCTTGGTGGCCCTTGGCCTGACCACCTGGAACGTACTGGCCCTCACCAGCGCGCTCGCAGCAAGCGTATTCGCCTTAGGGATCCTCGTGTTCATGCGCAAGCAGTTGGTAGACGAGGTGCGCAAGCTGTTCTCGGCGTAGCCCTTGACGCTAGCCGCACATTCCACCTCGCTGCCCGTTCGTTGCTCCCCTGAAACCCACCACACTGCTAGACTGGAGAGGATGCCGGAGCCCTCCTTCTACCCGGCAACGAAAGGAGACCTCCATGCAGCCGTCTCTGCTTCTGTCAACAGGCGAGTTTGCGCAGATGTGCAACGTCAGCAGGGAACTGCTTATCCATTACGACAAAATCGGCTTACTCAAGCCCCAGAAAGTAGCCGAAAACGGTTACCGCTACTACTCACTGAAACAGCTGTACCTGTTCGACGCCATCAGGTTCTTCGCCGATGCGGGCATGGCGACCAAGGAAATCAAGGAATACCTGGACAACCGCACAACGGAGTTGTTCTTAGGCAGCATCCAAACGAACATCGACCGCATGCAGCGCCAGCGCGACATCCTCGACGCGCGTATCGGCATGATGGAGAAGATGCGCTACATCACGCAGCGGGCGCTGTCCTTCCCTAAGGAAAAGCCCAGCTTGTCGTATTGGGACGAGCTCTGCTTCCTGACCACCGACGTAGAGCTCAAGCGGACAAAGCACGTGTACGCCCAGGCCATGAGCGCTCATTCGGATTTCTGCCGCAACACGGCGGGAATGGCCACGTTCCCACTGGGCCGCATTGTGGACATCCCCGACTGGGAGCACCCCGAAGACTACTACTACACCAAGCTCCTTACGTGGATATCCCCGCCCAAAAGCAACGCCCGCTTCGAGGGACGCATCCTGCGCAAGCCGAAGGGCAACTACGCGGTCTTCCTTCACCGGGGAGGCACCAGCACCATCGAGCAATCCTACGCGAAGCTGTTCGCCTTCATCAAGAAGGAAGGCTTCGAGGCAAAGGGGCCGCTCTATGAGCTTGACATGAACTCGTACCTGATGTCGGAGTCCTCCGAGGACTACCTGGTACACCTGTCGGTGTTAGTGGACATAGAGGACGCGCTCAAACCTGAGCCGCATCCGTTCTAGCATGCCACAGCCCCCTTACGCGCAGAACTGCCCGCAGCGAGGGTAGATCGCTGCGGGCAGTGCAAGAGGAGGGTATGTCGCTTTTAGGTTGCCTGGCCTTGGAGTGCGAGACTTGGATCTCTACGGCCCTGTAGGATTGTGCGGTTACGCGCTCATGCGCTTCGTCTCCTGGATCAAGTCGTGCACCACCGACGGATCGGAGAGCGTTGAGAGGTCTGAGAGGTTCTCAGTCTCCTGCGCGGCGATCTTGCGCAGGATACGGCGCATGATCTTGCCCGAGCGAGTCTTCGGCAGCGCCGCCGTGAAATGGATCACATCGGGCGTGGCGATGGGCCCGATAACCTCACGCACATGGTTTGCCAGGTCTGATCGCAAATCGTCGCTGATGACGGTGCCTTCCTTCACGGTGACGTACGCGTAGATGCCTTCGCCCTTCACGGGGTGCGGGCATCCCACCACTGCCGCCTCGGCCACCTTGAAGTACGAGATCAGTGCACTTTCCACCTCAGCTGTACCCAGGCGGTGGCCCGACACGTTGATGACGTCGTCGATGCGGCCCGTGATCCAGAAGTAGCCATCCCTATCGCGGTAAGCGCCGTCGCCGGTGAGGTAGTGGCCCGCCACGGGGAAGTACGTGTTCTTGTACACTTCCTCGTTCTGATAGACGCCCAACATCATGCCCGGCCAGGGACGGTCGATAACCAGGCTGCCGCCCTCGTTCGGGCCCGCCTCGCAACCGTCGCCACGCACCACCTTCGGCTGGATTCCGAAGAACGGAAGCGCCGCCGAACCCGGCTTCATGTTCAGCGCACCGGGAAGCGTGGTGATCATGACGCCGCCCGTCTCCGTCTGCCACCAGGTGTCGGCGATGGGGCAGGTGCCGCGGCCGATAGTGGAGTAGTACCACATCCACGCCTTCGGCGCGATAGGCTCGCCCACCGATCCCAGCAAACGCAAGGAGGAAAGGTCGTGGTTGTTCACCCAGCGCTCGCCGTCCTTCATCATGGCACGGATAGCCGTAGGAGCGGTGTAGAGGATGTTCACCCCGAACTTCTCCACGACCTCCCAGAAGCGGTCGGGCTTCGGGTAGTTGGGCACGCCCTCGAACATGAGCGAGGTGGCGCCGCATGCCAGCGGTCCGTACACGAGGTAGGAGTGCCCGGTGATCCAGCCGACGTCGGCCGTGCACCAATGGATGTCGGTCTCCTTCAAGTCGAATACGTACTTCGTGGTAAGAGCGGCGTACAGGAGGTAGCCACCGGTGCCGTGCAGGATACCCTTGGGCTTGGCGGTCGACCCGCTCGTGTACAGGATGAACAGCGGGTCGTTCGACTCCATAGACTCAGGTTCACACACGGGCGACTGGCTGGCCATGAGGTCGTCCCACCACACGTCGCGGTCGGCCACCATCTCGGTGCGCATCTCCAGACGGCGCGTGACGATGCAATGCTCGACCTGCGGGCACATATCCAGGGCCTTGTCGGAGATATCCTTCAGGTGCAATATCTTGCCCGAGCGGTAACCGTAGTTCGAGGTGATAATGACATGCGCGCCCGAGTCGTTGATACGGTCCTTCAGCGCCTCGGCAGAAAGCCCACTGAACACGACGCAGTGCACGGCACCGATACGGGCGCAGGCCAGCATGCTGATGGCCAGCTGGGGAACCATAGGCAGGTACAGCACCACGCGGTCACCCTTCCTCACCCCCAGGCTCTTCAGCATGTTGGCAGCCTTGCACACTTCGCGATGCAGGCGCTGGTAGGTATAGATATCCACATCCTCGGAAGGCTCACCCTGCCAGATGAAGGCCGCCTTGTTGCGACGCGGGCCGGAAAGATGGCGATCGAGGCAGTTGTAGGACACGTTCAGCTCGCCGCCGCGAAAGTAACGGACGTAGGGGTTCTCGGACGAGAAGTCGTATTCCTCCACCGCATCGAACGACTTGAACCAATCTAGGTGCTCATAGGCCATCTCGCCCCAGAACGCCTCGGGCTCCTCGACGGAGCGGCGGTACAGCTCGTCGTAGTCCTGCCTGCTTTTCAGGTTGGCGTTGTAGCTGAAGTCCTGGGTCGGCTCGATGGATTGCTCGTCTTTGAGCATTTGCCGGATAAAGGCTGCACGCGTGTTATGCTCCATGATACTAGTCCCTTCTAGTCTGTTTCCGGATGCGCGAACTTACGCGACGTTGTCTTCTTTGGTCAGGTCGATGTACACCATGTTGTTTACCAAGAGCGGATCGTACATAGCCTTGAGATGCAGCTTTCCAGGACTGCAGGCACGCAGGTTGCGGCCAAGGTCAGGGCGGCTGTGCATAAGATGGGCGAACGCGTCTTCCAGAAGGATGGACTCGTGTGCGCTTTGGTACTGCTCCAGCGCCAAACAAAGTGCGGTTACCGTGCCCTCGTCGCAATGGGCGCACCAGTCGTAGTCGGCGATATCCATGAGAGTGACGGTATAAGCGATAAGCGCCTGCTCGGCGAGGCACGGAGCGAGGCGAGCCAGATCGTCTGCGGGCAGCGGACGACCGTCCAAAACGGCATCGAGGCGCAGAAGCGCATCGCGGCGAGCGAACAGAGGCAGATCGTGTGCAGCAAGTGCAACGAGCTTGACCGTGTCGGAAAGCGACGCGATGGCGACGATCTTAGACACGCGGCTTGCCTGATCGCTTGCGAAGAAAGCAAGCAGGTCTTGCTCGGCCAGCTCCGTCACGGGAACCCGGCTTACAGCACTCGATGTCGAGGGCAGCATGGCGTGGGCTACAAAACCCGTCTTTTCAAGCTGGTAAGAACTGCGGTTCTGCGGTAGGCACCCGGCACTTTTCTTGGCGTTCATGTCTTGCCTCCTTTTCGTTGTGCTCTCAGCCTTGCTTTGTCTTGAAGGTGGGCGGTTGGCCGCCGGCTTGGAGATAGTCGAATTCCCGTGGTGCGTCCGGCGTAGCGCCATCATGAGGGTTGCAACCATTACAAGGTCAAGCAGGTATCATTTCGAGAGCGCGCAATCGGCGGCTAATCGTCCGCGAACGGAGAAACATGTAGGCAAAAAGTGGGTAACGTAACCTTGGCGTTAAAGAGGGAACAGCAGAAAACGACCTGGAAGGGCGCACTGCGAAGCGAAAACTGCGGAGAACCGGCTACCGGCCGTTTCTGCACACGACCTCGAGGGGCAATCGCTTTTCCTAGGACACGCCGTCCGAACCGGCCCCCTGAAGCAGTATCTCGAAAACAAGCCAAGGAACCTCGTCGCGCAGAGCGCGGTGCACGCACAAGCTACCGCCCATCTGCTCGACCAGCTGGCGGGAGATCGCCAAGCCAAGACCCGTGCTTTCGTGGGATCGGGAGGCATCGACGGTATAAAACGGCTCAAGGAGCCGGGCAACCTCGTCCTCCTCGAGCCGTTCTACGTCATTTGCGAACGTAACGAGGACCTGCGACCCCGCCACATACGCAGTCGATGCTGACGAACAGGCCTTTGCGGGAGCGCTATCGCAAGCAGCGAAGACCGAAACGGCAGCATCGGAATTTCTCGTCAGGACACCTGGCGCACCTGCCGCCTCCACCGCAACCACTTCCAGTTTCGCTTTCGCGTACTTGCCAGCATTGCCCAGCAGGTTCGCCAGCACGCGCTCCAGCGCGTCAGCGTTCGCGCGAACCCAGAGGGGATGCTGCGGCGCCGACAAACACACTTCCAAACCACGGTCGTCCAGCAAGCGGTAGTGGCCGGACACGGATTCCCGCAGCAGGCGACCGACATCCACCGCGCCCAGCTCCAACGTGAAACCCTCGTCGCGCAAGCACGACAACTCGTAGAACTGGGCGACGAGCCTTTGCAGCGAGCCCGCCTTGCGCTCGACCGTCGCAAGCGATGCGCGCGTCTCGTCGTCCCGGCCCTCTTCGTCGACGAGCGCCTGATAGCCTTGCAAGGACGTAAGCGGCGTGCGCTGATCGTGGCTTATGCTCTCTTTCTGCGCACGCAGCGCAGCTTCATGCCGCGCGGAGAGAACCGCCTGCTGCCGCATACCCAAAAGCGAGGAGTTCACTGTGCGCAAAAGCGCCTCGAGGTCGCTATCGGGGCTTGCCATCTTCACGATACGGCTCTCTTCCATACTCCCCACGATCTCGCGCAGCTCGCGATCGGCCTGCCGGACGGAGTGTTTGAGCAGGAAGTAGCGCACGGCGAACCAGACGGCCGCCGCAACGGCCAGCACCAGCACAACCACTAGGACTATAGGCGCCATGCGCTCTCCTCCTACCTACAGCTCGGTCTTGTCAGCCCGCCAGAGGCCTGCGGCAGCGAACACTACAATCCCCGTGAACCCGGAAATCAAGCACTTCGCCAAACCGACCGGCGTGTCCCAGAGAAACTGAGCCAGACCACTTTGGTTGATAGCCACCTCGTGCATGAAGAAGTTCGTGGGCATCCAGCTGGCAACGGCCGCCACCGGCTCGACCGCCAGCCCGATCATGTTAAGCACCAGGGGGATGATGGTGACGATAGAAACCCATACCCAAAACGCCGTGATCGGCTTCGACAAGGTAGCGAACGCCGCCACCGCTAAAACGACGCACGCCACCGTGAACGGCAGAGCAGCAGCCACGCCTTTCAGCAGCCAAACAACCGACTCGGTCGACCCCTCCAACAGCAGCACAGCGCTGCCGATATACAACGCAAGCACCAAAACCATGCTCGCCAGTCCAAACGCAACAGACACGATGCACTTGCCCACAAACAGGCTGCGACGCGAGAGTCCATAGGCGACGGCATTTTTAAGCGTGCCGTCCTTCCGGTCGTCTGCGAAGAGCACCCACACCAATATCCCCGCAACGAAGAACAGCACCCCCAAAGACGATAGCAGGTTGCTCAGGGAGAAGCGCACGGTGGAATAAGGGAAGTCGGGCGTGGCGGCCATAACACACAAGAGCACGTTCGCGGCGACCACAATGGCGCACAAGATGCCTGTGAACAGGTATATCTCTTTTCCGCGAGAGATGCGGTACCACTCGCTTTTCATATAGTTCAGCACCAGGTGCCCCCTTTCTCCCTCATCTCCAAATAATACTGCTCAAGCGACATCTTCCGGCGCTCCAGCTTAAAAACGGCCAAGCCGTATTGAGCTGCCAGACCGCTGTACGCCTCAATACCTAGCTGCGGATCGAAGATGCGCACCGTGCCGTCCGGGAGCACCTGGTAGCGCTCGTGGTGCAGCTCACGCTCCAGCAGCGCTGTGAAACGCGCGGCATCCGACACGGCAATGTCCACGCAGTCGGCGCAGCGCGCCCGCAGCGCCTCAGCACTTACTTGCTCGACCAAGCATCCATTCCTGATGAAGGCGTAGACGGTGGCCAACTGCTCGAGTTCGGCCAGATGGTGGCTCGATATCACGATAGTGATGCCCTTTTCGCGATTGAGGCGCTGCAGCAGCCCGCGCATCTCCACGATGCCGCTCGGGTCCAGCCCGCTGGTCGGTTCGTCCAAGACCAGCACCTCGGGCTCACCCATGAGCGCCATGGCCAACCCCAGCCGCTGCTTCATACCCATCGACAGGTTCTTGCACGCCCGGTCTTTCGCGTAGGCAAGGCCCATCGATTCCAACACGCGCGCCACCGCGTCCTTGCCGGGCACACCCTTCTGGATGCGGCAGCATTCCAGGTTCTTCTCCACGCTCAAAGCAGGATAGAAACCGGGCACCTCGATGATGGCCCCGATGCGGGCGCGCTGCCGCTCCAAGTCGCGGGGCGCTTGCGCCCCGAAGAGGCTCATCTCTCCTGCGGTGGGAAACGCCAGCCCGCACAGCAGTTTGAACAGGGTGGTCTTCCCCGCCCCGTTGTCGCCCACCACGCCGCAGATGTCGCCGCGCTTGACGTTCATGCTCACGTCGTACAGCGCACTGACATCGCGATACCGCTTGGTCAGCCCCCTTGTTTCCAATATCGTGTCCATTGAGCAGGCTCTCCCTTTCTCGCACGTCGTTTCAGGTCATGGGAAAACTTTACGACGCGGCCGAAAAATAAGTCCTCAAGAAAGATTAAGGAAATCGTAAAGACTCGCAACCCGAGCAGACGCCGTTGTCAGGTATGCCGGCGAAAAGACAAATATCTGCCGCGAGTTCGTCCCTCACGACAGCTTGAAGCCAATGCCCCAGACCGTTTTCACATACGCGCCCTCAGGATCGATGGCAGCCAACTTCTTGCGAATGTTGCTCACGTGCACGTTGACGGCATTGTCCTCGCCGTAGTAGCCGCCTTTCCACACCAGCTCGTAGAGACGCTCGCGCGAGAACACCTTGTCGGGCTCCTGGATAAGGATGTGCAGGATGTCGAACTCGTGTGCCGTCAAGGACAGATCTACGCCCTCAAGGGATGCCCTTCGCGTAGGCACGTCCAGGCGAAGGCTTCGGTACTCGTACGAGCCTTTGGTGCCAACCGCCCCTGCGCCCGCACTGCGCCGCAGCACGGCCCGCACGCGTGCGGCAACCTCTTCGGGCTGAAACGGCTTGACGATGTAGTCGTCAGCACCCCGGGCCAGCATGTCGACCTTGTCGGACAGCCCTGCCTTGGCCGAGACGACCACCACAGGCACGTTCAGCTTCCGGCCACCACGCACTTCAGCAATGAGCGTCGGGCCGTCCATGCCGGGCAGCATCATGTCCAGCAAGATCAGGTCGACCGCCGTGTGCTCCAGCCGCAAGAGCGCCTCAGTGCCCGAAAAAGCCTGGATCGCCGTATAGCCTTCCCGCTCCATGATCTTGGATAGCAGGGCATTGATATCCGGGTCGTCCTCGACTATGAGGATAGTGCGCGCTTCCATGCTTCCGTGCCTTTCCTTCTGCGTCGCCTTCATGTTTTCGGCATGCTACCGTATCTTCCCGGCAAGGGCAATCGGACGCACTGCGAGTGCGAGCTTAAGGGGTATTGCGCTTAGGCTCGTCGTCAAGCATTCCTGCAGAAACCGCACCCGCCTGCGCGCACCCCTCGCAACTGCCCGCACAGCACCCGGCACAGGCGGGGCCGGTGCGGCGGCGCTGGCGCAAGCGCCGCAAGGCCAGCACGACAAGCAGCACCACAACCGCGCCAACTGCCAAAGTCCACCCGTTCACGTGGCTCGCTTCCAAAAGCAGGCCCACGCCATGGACGGCGAACGCGGCAACCCATGCCACCACAAGCTGGCCGAGGGCCATGCCCCAGGCCCAGCGGCCTCCCAACTCGCGGCGCACCGAGGCGATGGCGGCCACGCAGGGGGTGTACAGCAGGCAGAAAACCAGCAGCGCCAAGGCGGCCACCGTGCTCATAACCCCCACGAGAGCCGCCGTGCTGCCGAACAGCACCGACAGCGTGGACACAACGCTCTCCTTTGCGATGAAGCCGGTAACCAGCGCCGTAGAGATGCGCCAGTCGCCGAAGCCGAGCGGCGCGAACACCGGCGCGATCCAGCCCGCCACCACGGCCAGCATACTGTCGGCCGAATCAGCCACCATATTCAGCCCGAAGTCGAACGTCTGCAAGAACCAGATGACGATAGTGGCCACGAAAATCACCGTGAACGCGCGCTCCAGGAAGTCCTTCGCCTTCTCCCAGAGCAGCTGAAACACGCTGCGTGCGCTGGGTAAGCGGTAGTTCGGCAGCTCCATGACAAAGGGCACCGCCTCGCCGGAGAACATGACCCGACGCAGTAACAACGCCACCAAAATGCCCACCACGATGCCGCCGAAGTACAGGCCCACCATGACCGCCGCACCATCATGCGGGAAGAATGCCGCTACGAAGAACGCGTAGATGGGCAGCTTGGCCGAGCAGCTCATGAACGGCGTCAACAGGATGGTCATCTTGCGGTCGCGCTCCGAGGGCAGCGTGCGCGAAGCCATAATGGCCGGCACCGTGCACCCGAAACCTACGAGCATGGGCACGATGCTGCGCCCCGAGAGCCCGATTTTCCGCAGCAGCTTGTCCATAACGAAAGCCACGCGCGCCATGTAACCGGAATCCTCCAAAAGCGAGAGGAAGAAGAACAGCGTGACAATGATAGGCAGAAAGCCCACCACGCTGCCCACCCCGTTGAACACGCCGTCGATGATGAGCGACTGCAGCGCCTCGTTGACGTTTGCGGCCGCAAGCCCACCGGCCACCAGGCCGGTAAGCTGTGAAATGCCGAAATCGAGCACTTCGGAGAGCCCCGCGCCCACCACGTTGAACGTGAGCCAGAACACCAGCGCCATGATAGCCGCGAACGCGGGGATGGCCGTGAACGTGCCGGTAAGCACACGGTCGATTCGCCCGCTGCGCGCATGCCCGCGGTTGCAGTCGGGCTTGACCACCACCTCATCGCAAATGCGGCTGATGAAACTGAAGCGCATGTCGGCGATGGCCGCGGCGCGGTCGAGTCCGCGCTCCACCTCCATCTGCACCACGATATGCTCCAGCATGTCCTTTTCGTTTTGGTCCAGGTGCAGCTTCTCTAACACCAGCTCGTCACCTTCGGCCAGCTTGCTGGCGGCGAAGCGCAGCGGTATGCCGGCGCGTTCGGCATGGTCCCCCACCAGCGCCATGATACCGTGCAGGCAGCGATGCACCGCACCGCCGTGCTCGTCGGGGGAGCAGAAGTCCTGGCGGATGGGCGGCTCTTGGAAGCGCGCCACATGCAGTGCATGGTCCACCAGCTCGGCGGTGCCCTCGCCCTTCACCGCGGTTATGGGAACCACGGGTATGCCCAGCAGCTTCTCCATCGCGTTCACGCGGATGGTGCCGCCGCTCTCCTCCACCTCGTCCATCATGTTCAAGGCCAGCACCATCGGATAACCCAGCTCCATCAGCTGCATGGTCAGATACAGATTGCGCTCGATGTTCGTGGCGTCCACGATGTTGATGATACCGCGCGGCCGCTCGTCCAACAGGAACTGCCGGGTGACCACCTCTTCGCTGGAATAGGGCGACATGGAATAGATGCCCGGCAGGTCGGTAACCGACACGTCGGCATGCCCCTTGACCGTGCCGTCCTTGCGATCCACCGTAACGCCAGGGAAATTTCCTACATGCTGGTTCGAGCCGGTGAGCTGGTTGAACAGCGTGGTCTTGCCACAGTTCTGGTTGCCGGCGAGCGCGAACGTGAGCGGCGTTCCGGCGGGCAGCGGCTGTCCGTCGCACGGGTCATGGAACTTGCCGCCCTCGCCCAAACCCGGGTGCGGCAGCGGCTTGCGCTCTTCGGGAGCACGGCGCCCGGCGCACGAAAGGTCGCGCACATCGTCGACCTCGATCTTACGGGCATCGGCCAGGCGCAACGTCAACTCGTAGCCACGGATGCACACCTCCACCGGATCGCCCATCGGGGCATGTTTGACCATAGTCACATCGACCTGCGGGATAATGCCCATATCCAGAAAATGCTGGCGCAGCGAGCCGTCGCCGCCAACCGCCATCACCGTGGCGGTCTTCCCTATAGGCAGGTTGTCCAACGTGCTCAAGGCGCATCTCCGAAACTCAGCGTAGGTGTTAGCTTATACTAACTTCGAGAGCAGTATACGGCATTCGGAGAAGAGGGGCAACCGGAAGGCCCGATTCGTGGCTGCCCTTGGGGAGACACTTGAAGGGTTGGCGGAAAATGCTGCTACAACACGGAGCTATTCTATGAAATTCAATCCCCCCCCCCCATTCTCTCACCTATGATTTCCCTCTACGCTGCCCGATCTCTGGTGTAGAAGTAGTTATATATTTCCTTCCGAGCTTTCTCGATGAAGGTATCGGGGTAGTCTTCTTCCGGCAGGCGGTATAGCTCGTCGCGAATGATGATCTTGACTGTTGCCTGCGTTTCTTCTTTGTCGGTCCAGTGCACCATCTCCACAAGACGCGCTTCAATGGTGTCCACTAGTTCAACGGACACTGCTTTGACCTGTTTGATTTCTTGGGGCGTTAGTGATTCCTTGAAAAGCATCTCAAATACCGTTTGCTGCTGAGGGCTCGTAAACCCTTCCGCAACAAAACTCCTTTGCGCTTCGTTGAGGTCGCTCGAAAGGCGCATAAGGTCGGTGAAGGTTTTTTCAATAGTTGCCTTATCTTGTTCGGCATTGTAACTAGAAATGATGTTCTCATAGCGCTTGAAAAATTCGACCCGTCGGGGATTTACTCTCATGGCAGCTTCTAGACGGAACTCAATAACACCCCGAAGATCGTTAATTAGGAGGTTTCGTTCTTTGCTCTTCTCAAACTCTTGCTGAAGGCGATCGAAGTCAATTTTACTGATATCGAATCGGGTTCCCACCTTTGAGGCTTCAGCATTCCTCTCAACAAAAATATGGTCATCAACGATCTTTTGGAGTTCGACCATAATGTCGCCTGTGTCGGCTACGTCGCGCCGCTTGGTTACCTCGTTGTATATCGCATTGATCGCACTGTGTTTTGCGTTGATCTCACTCGAAAGTTCCTTGCGGTTGACGAACTTAACCATCTTGAACAACTCACGTGCCA
>NZ_JAVWUP010000050.1:0-16622 GCF_036667095.1 Gordonibacter sp.
GCGATGAAGGAAGAATCCCCCGCCTTTAGGCGTGGGGAGTGTCAAGTTTTGAGGTTAGATACCGTGAACCCCTTGCCGAAATCGGCTGTCATGCGCTTCGACAACTGTTGGATCAGCTTTGCTCCGTATTCCGCGCGTTCCAGGTCGCCCTGCTTCTCTATGATACTCTTTCCTATATGCCAATATGCCTGCACCACAGCGGAATTCGCTGCCGAATAGGCACGTTGGCGGATGCTCGCCACGATCTCGTAAATCTGCGCGTAAAACGAGGCATCCACCAAGCCTCCTGCATTTTCACTCTTCAGGTATTTTTTCTGGCCGTTTGAGTTGTTTTCTGGTGTCATGCCACTACCTCTTTCTCCAATCCGTTTTAGTGGGTGGCGGCAAAAGGAAGGTGTCTGCTTGGGGGTGGCCGGTGTGCAGGATGCGGTTTCGTAGGGTGTGTCCTTCGAGCCTTAGTTTCTCGATCGACGTAAAATACGCGCTGTACGGTTTGAGCTCGGGTAGAATAGGGAGGTTCGATATCCTGTCTTGTTGGAAAATGTCAGCCTGCGCCCGCTGTTTGCATATACGGAGGCAGGTGCTGAAAGCCGAAGGAGAAGCATGTCCCTAAACCCGACGAATACGCGGAAAGTTTCTGCGCCTGTGCCCGCAAATCCGATTATCCCCGGTGAACTGGTAGAGGTGGAATCGCTCTCGGCGTGGATCGAGCAGGAGGGTGGGGGAGATCCCTTTGCTTCGCATGTGCGCCTGTCCGGCGACGAGGCTGCTCGCGCCGACTTCACGCTGCTGGAGCTGTCTGAGTCGCAGGTGGACCGGTGCGCTTTTGCAGCCTGCTGCTTCACGCGTGCCTCGTTTACCGATGTAGCGTTTTCGGGCTGCGACTTCTCGAACTGCGATTTCTCGGAGGCGAACTTTACGCGCTGCACCTTCTTGTCATGCAAGTTCACGGGCGCGGATTTCACCGAGGCGGTGTTTTACCGCGTAGAGTTGCGCGATTCCACGGCGTCTTATGCCGCGTTCACGAAGGCGAAGCTGGGCGATGTGGACGTGCGGTCATGTGACTTCTCGCAAGCTCATGTCGCCGAGGTGCGCTTGGTGCGTGCGGCGTTCGACGACGTGCGTTTTGTGGGCACGAGCTTTTTCCGCACCAGCCTGGCGGGTGTCGACCTGACTCGCTGCCAGCTGGCCGATATCGTGCTCTCCGACGAAATGGGCGAGCTGCGCGGCTGCATCATGGACCTCTACCAGGCGGCTGGCATCGCACAGCGCCTTGGGGTGGAGATCAAGGACTAATGATATAAAATAAGTAACAAATTTGCTTGGTGAACCGTAAGCGATCTGTGGAGCTGTGCTAGACTTCTGATTGCGGTGCCGCTCGAGGCTTTTGCACGAGGTGGATTGCGCCGCAATCTGGCCATCGAATCCTCAGGGGAGGCGTGCGCGTGATCGACAAATCCATCTTCGCGCTTCCGGGCGTGAAAGCCGCTTTGCTGGCGCTGTTGTTCCTCGATATTGCCCGGGCGCTTGCCGTGGCGGGGCAGGCGTGGGCGCTTGCTGCCGCTATCGTGGACTTATGGTACGGTGCGGCTCTGGCCGACCAGGTGGGGTGGATTGTTCTTTTCGCTTGCTGCTTTATCGGGCGTCAGGTGCTCGTGTACGTGCAGCAGGCTTATCTTGAGGGCTATGCCGCCGCTCGTGCCGACGAGCTGCGCACCCGTCTGCTGGAAAAGGTGTTCGAGGGGGGTGCGGGTGTCGTGCAGGCGCACGGTACGGGCAGCGTGTCCACCATGGTGCTGGAAGGCGTCGACCAGGTGGAAACCTACCTCCGTCTGATTCTGCCGAAAGCGGTCGGGGTCGTGGTCATCCCGCTGGTGCTGCTGGCGTGGATATTTCCGCTCGACTGGGTATCGGGCGTTATCGCGGTTATCGCGTTTCCCTTCATCATCTTATACATGGTTATCTTGGGGCATACGGCCCAGGACGAGGCGGCCAAGCAGCACGCGACGTTCCAGGTTATGTCCAACCATTTTATCGATTCGCTGCGCGGTATCGACACGCTGAAGCTGCTCGGTCGCGGGCGTGCCCATGGGGCGAGCATCATGCACGTGAGCGAGCGCTTTCGCGAAGCCACCATGAAAACGCTGCGCGTGGCCACGCTGTCTTCGAGCGTGCTTGATCTGTTTGCCACCGGCTCTCTTGCCGCAGTGGCTATCATGCTGGGATTTCGCCTGATAGACGGCTCCCTTTCCTTCTTCCCGGCGCTGGTGGTGCTCGTGTTGGTGCCGGAGTATTTCAAGCCGGTGCGCGAGTTTGCGGCCGACTACCACGCCTCGCTCGATGGCAAAAACGCGCTCATGTCCATCCAAAACCTCATCGGCGAGCCCGAGCAGCCTCGCGTGCAGCACGCCCTTCCCTTGTGGGACGCCTCGACTGCCATCGAGTTGCAGCGTGTGGGGTTCGCTTATCCCGACTACGAGGCGCTTGACGAGGTAACTTTTCGGGCGCAGGGCTTCCAGAAGGTGGGCATCGTCGGAGCGAGCGGCGCGGGCAAGAGTACGCTGGTGAATCTGTTGGGCGGTTTTTCCACGCCGTCGCGGGGCTCGGTGAGGGTCGCGGGCGAACAGGTTGCCGATCTGCGCCAGCTCGACTGGCAGCGCCAAACCATATTCATTCCGCAGACCCCCTACCTCTTCCACGCTACTTTGCGCGAGAACATCGCGTTTTACCGCACGGATGCGAGCGAGGACCAGATTGCGGAAGCGGTGCGCATCGTGGGCCTCGAGGAGCTGGTGGGCGAGCTGCCCGACGGCTTGGATACGCTTATCGGCGAAGGTGCCCGGGTCCTTTCCGGGGGCCAGGCCCAGCGCATCGCGCTTGCCCGGGCGCTGTTGGACGAGCAGCGCCGCATACTGCTGTTCGACGAGCCTACGGCGCATCTGGACATCGAGACCGAGTTCGAGCTGAAAGAGCGCATGTTGCCGCTCATGGAAGGCCGCCTTGTGTTCTTCGCCACCCATCGTCTGCATTGGTGCGCCGAGATGGATCTGATCTTGGTCATGGAGGACGGACGCATCGTCGAGTCTGGTACGCTTGAGGAACTGCTGGCTTCGGAGGGCGCCTTCCGCCGCCTCGTGTCCCGTGTGGGGGGTGGTGCGCTATGAGTCGTGCGGGTGCGCTGCATACGTGGAGAAACGACCGCTGGGTGAAGCCCTTCTTTCGGCAGTACCGTACGGTGCTGGCCTGCGCGCTGGTGCTGGGGCTAGCCGCGTTTCTGTTCGCCGGAGCGCTCATGTTCACGTCGGGCTACCTTATTAGCGGCGCGGCCTCTATCCCTGAGACGATACTTGTGCTGAATATTCCGCTTATCCTCGTGCGCATCTTCGGGTTCGGCAAGCCGATACTCCATTATCTGGAGCGCCTGCAAAGCCACGACTGGGTGCTGCGCATGACCTCGGGTCTGCGCGCGGCACTATATCGCTCGCTCGAGAAAGATGCGCTGTTCTTCCGCGCGACGCACCGCACGGGCGACATCTTAGGGTTGCTGGCCGAAGACATCGGGCATATCCAGAACCTGTATTTGCGCACGGTGTTCCCGACTGCGATTGCCTGGCTGCTCTACGTGGTGCTGGTGGCGGCAGCGGGCTTCTTCTCGGCGTTCTTGGCGCTTGCGCTGGTGCTGGGGCTGGGCGTGGTGGTGTTCGTAGTGCCGTTGGTGTCGGTGTTGGTGAACGGTGCGCGGCGCCTGCGCTACAAGCAGCTGCGCGCAGAGCTGTACGCCGAGCTCACCGACAACGTGCTGGGCGTGTCCGACTGGGTGTTCGCCCAGCGCGGCGACGAGTACCTGCAGCGCTACCGGGACTCGGAGCGTGCTATGAAGCGGATCGCGCTTTCCCAGGATCGCTTCGACCGTCGCCGCGATGTGGTGGTTCAGGCGGTGTTCGCCCTCGTTGCCGTACTCCTGCTGGTGTGGGCGGGCGCGACGTTCGGCGGTGGGGACACGGGCACGGCCAACTGGATCGCAGCGGTGGTGCTGGGCTTCTTCCCGCTGATCGAGGCGTTCTCTCCGCTGTCTTCGGCTGCGGTCGACGCCTTTGCCTACACCGACTCGGTCGCGCGGCTAAACGCGTTGCCGTACCTAGCCGAAGACGAACCCGCTGCCGAGCCATGCGTGCCACAAGACCCGCTCGCTCTGTGCGTCGATCAGGTGTACTACCGCTATCCCGGTACCGATCGCGAGGTGCTCGAGGGCTTGAGCCTGAAGGTCGCCCCCGGCGAGAAAGTGGCCATCCTCGGTCGCAGTGGGGCGGGGAAGAGCACGCTCGCAACGCTTCTTCGCGGGGACATCGAGCCTAACCAGGGCAGTGTAACGCTCGGCGGTGCTCCGACGTGCCAGCTACATGACGGGGCGCCGCGCTACTTCGGTGTTATCCAGCAGCGCACGTACTTGTTCAATATGACGCTGTTGGAGAACCTGCGCCTGGCGCGCGAGCAGGCTAGCGAAGAGCAGGTGTGGGAGGTGTTGGAGAAGGTGGGCCTGCGCGAGATGGCCCGCCGCCTGCCTGCCGGCCTGCATACGATGGTCGACGAAGCGGGCATGCGTTTCTCCGGAGGCGAGCGCCACCGTATCGCACTTGCCCGCGTGCTGTTGCAGGAAGTGCCGGTGGTTATCCTCGACGAGCCGACCGTGGGCTTGGACCCCCTCACCGAGCGCGCTCTTCTAGAAACCGTGTTCGAGGCCTTGGAGGGCAAGACCGTCATCATGATCACCCATCACCTGGCAGGCGTGTCGCTCATGGACCGCGTGGTGTTTGTGGAGGATGGCCGTGTCGAGATGGACGGATCGCCGGACGAGTTGGCTCGGACAAGTGAGCGGTACCGCTCACTCATGGCCTTCGATCGTGGCATCGAGCTTGAAGGCTGAGTTCGATGTTTCGCGGGGAGAGGCGCTTCGGGGGGAACGAGTTGGTTGCTCGAGGTATAATCAGCCCCACAGACATACCGCGCCTTGCGCGGTGATCAAGGGGGAAATCCATGGACTACCAAGAACTGAAAGACTGCATCGACGGCCTTGCGCCCACCCAGCGCCAAGCGCTTGGCAAGGTGCTCTCGCTGGCGGCTCTCGGCGGTGCGCTCAAGCCCGAATTTCAGGCGCATGCCGAAGCAGCCGACTCGCCGCGTGCGTTCTTCGAGGCGATCTATGCCGACGACGACCTGCGCTTCACGAACGTCTGGGCGGCATGGGTCAAGCATGCGGGCAAGGATTGGCTTGGGCGCTTCGAGCCTATCGGCCGCGGTGCGCGCGTCGATTTCAGGGGTCGCGAGTCTCAGGATGCCACTTTCAGCGTGCGCGGCGTGCCCGTGGCGTTCGCGGCCGGCGGCTCGCTTATCGTGCCCCTGTCCGGCCGCGGCGCCGATGTGTACCTGTTTGCCGATGATTCTTTCAACGAGGAAGCCGCGACGTACTTCACCACGTTGCAGGGCGACTTCACGTGTGCGGGCCTGGAGCTTTCCGGCATGTTCGACGTGTTCAAGGCCGACAACGCGCTTATCTTTGAGCAGTGGAACCTTGGCGAGAACGGCTTCCGTGCCAGGACGACCGACTTGGCGAACACCCACGGCTTCATCAGCATGCACTAGCCTTTGCGCTGGTAGAAGTGCGTCGTGCGGTGGAGGAATGCGGGCTTTCGAAGCGAGGAGATGGCGGGCTCGCCAGCGGTCAGTATTTTCCCGATCGGTAACAGAAGGGGTTAACGTGCTTGATTGTTACCGATCGGTAGCGCTATGCCGGCACTATCAAATTCGTTACCGAACGGGAATGGGGTGTTTATGAAGCGTATGCTGACAACGAGAGACTTGGGCGTGACAATGCGAACTCATTGCCAGGATACCCACCTGCTCTGCGGATTCTCTGGACTTCGCGGGGAAGGTAGTCTGTTTCCGCTATCCTGATCGTTCGCGAAAAACACCCCTTTGAATCAAGCGGAGGCCGACAATCCCATGAAGATCAACCATGCCATCCTGCACGTCTTTGACTTCGTATCGTGTGTGAACGTCTTCTCGGAAGAGGAGCTCGATCTTACCAGCAAGAACGCCAAGCGCTACGTGACCAACCTCTCGCGCAAGGCGCTTACCAGCATCGACAACAAGCGCGGATCGTTTGCCGACGACAGCTTGTTCGCCGAGGAGCTGCGCAGCTACTTCCGCGGCCAACGCGAGTTTCGCGACCTGTCGGTGCAGATAGCGGAGTTCATGGTGGGCGAGCTGGGCCGCATGGAGCAGACGCCGTCCACCGACCTGTTGGTCGTTGAGTTCGAGGGTGATGCCGACTCCACGGTAGGCGAGAGAACCGACGAGGAGATGGATGCCGCCTACGAGGCGCGCGGCAAGCGCTACTTCGCGCTGATGCTGCTGGAAAGCCGGCAGGCGTACATGCACGAGGTCGGCCGTGGTGAGCAGGGCGGCACGCGCGTCGACGTGGCCCGCCACCACGCCATCCTGCCGAACCCGTCACAGAAGATGCAGTCCTACGCGGTTATCGAGGCCGGAGATTTAAGCGTGGTGTTCTGCGATAAGGCGCGCGAGATAGCGGGTGAGGAGCGCTGGCTTATTCCCGACGGCCTGCTGCAATGCTCGATGGAAGCCTCGGGCAAAGAAGTGTTCGACACGGTGGCGCGCCTTGTGGAAGAAGTGGCCGAGGAATACGGCGCGAATACGGCTGTGGCCGTGTCGAAGGCCAAGGCCTATGTGGCCGAAAATGCGGACGACTCCGACGAGGTGTGCCCCGAGGAGCTGGGCCGCGAAGTCTTCCGCGATGACCCAGCCCTGCAAAAGCGCTTCGACGAGGCTACGGCCGAAGAGGCCCTACCCGAGCGCGTAGTGGTGGAGAAGGCCACGGCTAAGCGCGTGGCCAAGAGCCACAAGATCCGCACCGACACCGGCATCGACATCACGTTCCCGGCGGAGTACGGCCAGAACCCCGACTTCATCGAGTTCGTGAGTTCTCCCAATGGACTTTTGTCCATCCAGCTGAAGAATATCGGAAGTATCGAAAACCGATAGACCTTGCTGAGGGGAGCGAGCCTGTTAGAAGATATGAGCTTTGCGGGGTGTTTGCGACGATGTTGGTTGCAAACACCAGCGACGACAAATGCCGGCCGCTCTGACAATCCACGAGGACTTTTTGTGTCCAAGAATGGGGATGTAGTTCATCGGCAGCCGGCATTCTTTTTGAAGGCTTGGGGTTGTTGCAATCTCTTCTCTTGCTAAGGGCAAGCCCTACTGCACGCTATTTCCCGCGTTCGGCCATGAGCACGTCGATCTCCTGCTCGTTGATGCCGACCATGGCTTCGCCTAGGTTCTCCGAGAGTGCGGCCACGAGCTCCGCATCGGCGAAATTCGCGACAGCCTGCACGATGGCGTGTGCACGCTTGGCGGGGTCGCCCGACTTGAAGATGCCCGAGCCCACGAAAACGCCTTCGGCACCCAGCTGCATCATGAGGGCGGCATCGGCCGGGGTGGCAACGCCGCCGGCGGCGAAGTTGACCACCGGCAGCGTGGCCGTTTCGTGCACGCAGCGCAGCAGCTCTAGCGGCACTTGCAGGCGCTTCGCCTCTTCGTACAGCTCGTCGGCCGCCATGCTGGCAACGACGCGCATCTGGCTGTTGATCAGGCGCAGGTGTCGTACCGCCTGCACGACGTCGCCGGTGCCCGCCTCGCCCTTCGTGCGCAGCATGGCTGCGCCTTCTGCGATACGGCGCAATGCTTCGCCCAGGTTGCGCGCACCGCACACGAACGGGGCGGTGAAGGCGAGCTTGTCGATGTGGTGCGCATCGTCGGCAGGGGAGAGCACCTCGCTCTCGTCGATGTAGTCGATGCCGATGGCTTGGAGTACCTGTGCCTCTACGAAGTGCCCGATGCGGCATTTCGCCATGACGGGAATGTTCACCGCCGCCTGGATGCCCTTGATCATGGACGGGTCGCTCATGCGCGACACGCCGCCTGCGACGCGGATGTCGGCAGGGATGCGCTCGAGCGCCATGACGGCGCAAGCTCCGGCCTCTTCGGCGATGCGGGCCTGCTCGGGTGTGGTCACGTCCATGATGACGCCGCCTTTGAGGGTCTCGGCGAGCGCGCGGCCTGCTTGCAGGGCTTCTTGTTGCGTGGGCAGATCGGACACGGTTCCTCCTCGGATCGTTTTGCATTCGCACGAGGATAAGCCGCAATTGGATATGATACTATAGCCAAAATGAAACGAATCGATAGGGTCAGTTATGAGGTCAGCGCTCGTGGGGCTACGGGGAAGGCCTCGGGTAAAAGCCCGGCACTCGGATGCAGGTTCGTTTTCGGAACAAGCTGGCACAAAGGCGAAAGGCGCGGCGACATGCTCACGTACCCCTTGGACGAACGCGGAGAAGATAGCCTGTACGGCTACCTGTACCACTGCATCAAGCGGGATATCGAAGCTGGCGCGATTTCCGCACACGAGAAGCTACCCTCGAAGCGCGCGCTCGCAAAGCACCTCGGCGTGAGCCTCGTAACCGTCGAAGGAGCTTACGCCCAGTTGGCAGCGGAGGGGTACGTGCGATCCGAGCCGCGCAGGGGGTACTTTGCGAACGAGCTTGCACCCTTGGTTTCGCTCAAAGAAGGAAGCAGGAAGCGTGCCGACGACCTGTCTTCGGGCGGCACTGTTACCGACGCCACTGCGGATGTGTCGGAGCCTCCCCTGATCGCGGACCTTACGAGTGGTGCGGCACCGCTCGGGATGTTCCCTTACACCCTCTGGGCAAAGACGCTGCGCGACGTGCTCGCCCATGAGCCCGAGCAAACGCTCCTGCGCGAGCCGCCTTCTCTGGGCGTGCTGCGCTTGCGCGAGGCGATTGCCGGACATCTGAGGGCGTTTCGCGGCCTCGAGGTCGGCCCCGAGCAGATCGTCGTGGGCTCCGGCGCTCAGACGCTCTACCAACTTGTTATCCAGCTGCTTGGCCGCAGCAGCCGATTTGCGGTGGAAGACCCCGGCTATCCGCGTTTGACCAGCATCTACGAAAGCAATGACGTGTGTTTGAGCCAGGTTCCGCTCGATGCGCAGGGCATCGACATGGAGGCTCTGCGTGCATCGGGCGCCGCAGTGGCGCATCTCATGCCCTCGCATCAGTATCCCACCGGATTGGTCACGCCCATCAGCCGGCGCTACGAGCTTTTGGGCTGGGCCACCGAGGCGTCGGGTCGCTACCTCATCGAGGACGACTACGACTGCGAGTTCCGCTTGGCCGGCAGGCCTATCCCTACCATGATGAGCATCGATACGGACGAGCGCGTCATCTACGCCAACACGTTCTCGCGCAGCTTGGGGCCTGCGTTCCGTATCGCGTATGCGGTACTGCCCCCGCATCTTGCCGAGCGGTTCCAGCGTGATCTGGGATTCTACTCCTGCACGGTGTCCGCGATGGAGCAGCTGGCGTTGGCCTATTTTATCGAGAACGGCCATTTCGAGCGCCACGTCAACCGCATGCGCAGCCACTACCGTGCGGTGCAAAGCGAGTTGATGGACGCCCTCGCCGCAAGCAGCTTCGGCCACCGCCTTGCCGTCGAAGGGGCCGACGCGGGCCTGCACTTCGTTCTGTGCATCGACGCGCCCGCATCCGAAGCAGTGCTTGCGGCTGCCGCACGCCGGGAGGGCGTCGCCCTGACGCCGCTCTCGTCATTTCGCCGCACGAGCGCGCAGTTGTGCGGCGAAATGCCCGTTCGGGAAAGCCACCTTGCCTTAGGGCCGTCAGAGAACAGCCCCCGCCGTTTCCTTGTCAGCTACGCTGGCTTAGATCGGTTGGCTGTAGCGCCTACCGTCGAGGCGCTGGCGCGCGCCTTTGACGGGCAGACGGCTGGCTTTTGGGCAGGCCGCTGTTAGCGCCTGCCCTACCGCCCCTCTTGGACGAGACAGTAGTAATGCTTGGCTAGGCCATACTTCGCCTGCACCTCGCACGAAGAGCACAGGCAGCCCTTCGCCTCTTCGATGCACGTGCTGGGCTCGTAGGCGCAAAACAGCTTTTCGGCGTGCGTCTTCTTGTCCATGTTGCCCATGAGAAGCGACACGTTCGACGGCGTGGATTCCACCTTGCAGGCGAATTTGTAGCTTGGGCAGAACAGGCATTTGCATTTGACGAGATTGCCCTTTGTCTTCTCGACAGCTTCCATCGTGTCTCCTTGTCGTGCGCGAGGGCTTGGCGACCCCCTGGTGTTTGAGAGTTACGGTATGACCTGATGAATCATGATATCTTGCTGCGCCTCCTTAGCATGCGTGGAGCGTCAAGCGTTGAGAGGGTGTAGGGCTTTTGGCATGAAGCTCGGCAGGTCGTCGATTTTCCGGCGGTGGGCGATTTCGTTCTCATAGATCGTGCCGACGACGCGGGCGGGCGTGCCATCATTCGGCACGTGGTCGAACGCTCAAGCGCTTTCGTGCGCAAGGCGGCCGGCACGGCGCTTGGCCAGCAGGTGGTTGCCGCGAACATCGACACGGTGTTTCTGTGCATGTCCCTGGAGGGGGACTTCAACCTGCGCCGTCTTGAGCGCTACCTGGCGCTTGCGTGGGAGAGCGGAGCGGTGCCCGTAGTGGTGCTGACGAAGGCGGATCGGTGCGACAACCTGCCGCGACGGCTGTGGGCTGTGGAGTCGGTGGCTTTAGATGTGGACGTGGTGGCTGTGTCATCCTCCGACCAGGACGGATACGCGGGCGTGCTCCCGTACCTCGTACCGGGAAAAACCGTTGCACTGCTGGGGTCGTCTGGCGTGGGGAAATCGACGTTGGTCAACCACCTGCTAGGTAAAAATGCCTTCGAGACGCGCGAAGTCGGCGCGGATGGGCGCGGGCGGCACGCCACGACGCGCCGAGAGCTCGTTTTGCTTCCGGGCGGCGCTCTGGTTATGGATACGCCCGGCATGCGCGAGCTTGGTATGTGGGATGCCTCCGCTGGGCTGGAGCAGGGCTTCGCCGATGTAGAGCGCCTGTTCGCCTCATGTCGCTTCTCAAACTGCACGCACACCTCCGAGCCTGGATGCGCCGTCTACGAGGCCCTTGCACAAGGAGAGCTGTCCGAACGCCGCTGGCAAGCCTACCGCAAACTCAAAACCGAAGAAGCTTTCGCCGGGGACAAGGCCAGCTACCTGGCTGAAAAGGAGCGCAAGTACAAGAACATCTCAAAAGCCATCAAGCAACTGCCCGAGAAGCGCTGAGATAACACGAAGGAGTTCCAAGCAAAAGCGTGCAATCTCCCGCAGGATAGGCGCGGCCCTCGAGGCCGCGCCTGTTCGCCCACGGCAGACTTACACAGCGGCGAAATTCCAGGAGCCCATGTACGCGATCTGCTCCTCGGTCAGCGTATCGATCTCAATGCCGAGCGTCTCCAATTTCACGCGCGCCACGCCGTCGTCGATGGCGGACGGGATGTCGTACACCTTGTTCTCCAGCTCGGCTGCATGCTGGTACAGGTACTCCGCAGCCAAAGCCTGGTTCGCGAAGCTCATGTCCATGACCGAGGCGGGGTGCCCCTCGGCGCACGACAGGTTCACCAGGCGCCCTTGGGCCAGCACGATGACCGTGCGTCCATCGGCAAGCGTGTACTCTTCCACCAGCGGCTTGAGCTCCGCTTTCTTCACCGCGTGCGCTTCAAGCCACTCGAGGTTGATCTCGGAGTCGAAGTGCCCGGAGTTGCACACGATGGCGCCGTCCTTCAGGTTATCGAAGGCGGGTGCGTCCACCACCTTGCAGTTGCCGGTGACCGTGACCCACACGTCGGCGAAGCGCGCAGCGTCCTCGGCCTTCATCACGCGATAGCCTTCCATGTGCGCCTCGAGCGCCTTCAGCGGGTCCACTTCGCACACGATCACGTTCATGCCCATGCCGCGGGCGCGCAGGGCCAGGCCGCTGCCGCAGTAGCCGTAGCCCGAGATGACGATGGTGCGGCCGCACATCAGGCGGTTCGTGGCGCGGATGATGCCGTCGAGCGTGCTTTGGCCCGTGCCGTAGTGGTTGTCGAAGCAGTGCTTGGTGTTCGCGTCGTTGATGTTGAACACGGGGTAGGCGAGCGTCCCTTCCGCGGCCATGGACATGAGGCGCACCACGCCGGTGGTGGTTTCCTCGGTGCCGCCGATGACGTGCTCGAGCTTGTTGGTGAACTTCGTGTGCAGCGCGGTATCCAGGTCGGCGCCGTCGTCCATGATGATCTGCGGATTCGTGGCGATAACCGATTCGATGTGGCGCGTGTAAGTGTCCATGTCCTCGCCGGCAACCGCATGCACCGAAATGCCGAAGTCGCGCACGAGCGAGGCCGCGGTGTCGTCTTGGGTGGACAGCGGGTTCGAGGCGCACAGCGTCACCTCGGCGCCGGAGGCCACGAGCGCGCGCATGAGGTTCGCCGTCTCGGTGGTCACGTGCATGCACGCGCCGATGCGCACGCCTTCGAGCGGGCGCTCCTGCTCGAAGCGCTCGCGGATGGACGCGAGCACCGGCATGTCGCGGTCGGCCCACAGGATGCGGGCGAGGCCTGCGTCGGCCAGGTTGATGTCTTTGATGTCGTGGTTCACGGGTCTGCCTCCGTAATAGGTAGCGATGCTGCGTTTCGTCAACCATGCAAGCGTAGCACAGCCTCCGCCGCGCGCGTTGCCCTTGTGGTCGCCTTTCATAAAACGGACGGACTGCCGCATGGTGCGTGTGTGCAACAGGGCACCGGTGGTGCCGAATGAACGGTCTTCGCCAATAGATGGGGGGCTTGCCTTTGTTGGCCGCATCATAAGGTGGTTTGTGAAGTTCATATGCAGAACCTTTGTGGTTCCACGGCATTTAGGGGGTGGAATTCGGAAGAAACGGCAACGAAGGGCGGTTGTATCAAGACGGATGGCTTTGAAGTGGCTATAATCTCACAAGCTTAAAACTCGTATCGATTGGTCGGGGAATGCAGTCCGTTCCTCGTTCAAGCGTGTGCGAAAAGGGCAGGAAAGGCTGGCGTGCACCGAGGGCGCAGCCCAAATAAGGAGCAATGGAAGTGCTAGACCAATTCTTTTCGCAGATCTCGTTCGTTGATATCTTCAATTTTTGCGTGTTCATCACGTTTGCCATCTGCTACACGTACCAGCTCTACTACGTGTTCGTGGTGCTTACCCGCAAGCCTAAGGAGCGTGTTGCGAAGAAGAACCATCGCTTCGCCGCTGTCATCTCGGCCCGCAACGAGAGCGCCGTCATCGGCGACCTCATCCATTCCATCAAGGTGCAGAACTATCCCTCCGAGCTCATCGACGTATTCGTTATCGCCGATAACTGCACCGACTCGACAGCCGACGTGGCCCGCGAAGCTGGCGCTATCGTGTTTCCGCGCACCAACACCAACGAGGTGGGCAAGGGATACGCGCTCGATTACGGTTTCCAGGTGATCCGCGAGCAGTATGCCGATCGCGGCTACGAGGCCTACTTCGTGTTCGATGCCGACAACGTGCTGGATGTGAACTACTTCCGCGAGATGAACGCCACGTTCGACAACGGCGCGAAGGCTTCCACCAGCTACCGTAACTCCAAGAACTACGACTCCAACTGGATATCCGCCGGCTATGCCGTGTGGTTCCTGCGCGAGGCGAAGTTCCTTTCCCAAGCACGCCTCACGCTGAATACGAGCTGCGTTGTGTCGGGTACCGGCTTCTTCATCGCGGCCGACATTATCGAGAAGAATGGCGGCTGGAAGTGGCATCTCCTCACTGAGGACATCGAGTTCTCCACGAACAGCATCCTTGAGGGTATCCGCATCAGCTATACGCCCACGGCCATCCTCTACGACGAGCAGCCGACGACGTTTCGCGATTCGTGGAACCAGCGTTTCCGCTGGGCCAAGGGTTTCTACCAGGTGTTCGGCCGCTACGGCGGACGCCTTGCCAAGGGCGTCTTCACGAATCCCAAGGGCTCGCGTTTCGCCTGCTACGACATGCTCATGACCATTGCTCCGGGCATGCTTCTGACCATTGTTTCGGTGCTGTTCAACGGCATCATCATCGCACTCGGTGCCGCTGGCGTCATGTCCACAGGCGTGATGATTGCCTCATCTGTCTCCTCGATCTTCTTCTGCCTGTTCAACTACCTGGTGTTCATGTTTATGTTCGGCGTGCTCACCACGTTCGTCGAATGGGATTCCATTCGCTCCACCACCGGCAAGAAGGTGCGCTACATGTTCACCTTCCCGTTCTTCATGCTCACCTACATCCCCATTGCCCTGGTGGCCTTGGTGAAGAAGTGCAAATGGAAGCCCATCCAGCACAGCATCTCGGTGGACGTCGCCGAGTTCTCGGATGCCGCCGCCAAGCCCAGCCGCGAGCGCACCCTGTAGCCTCGGCGAAGGTAGGGGAAAGCCGAAGCTGTAGTAAAAGTTCCACCTAGATTAGCCGTGCTCTCGCAAATCAGAGGGCGCGGCTTTTTTGACTCGCTGTCTTCGTGCGCTTCTCTTTTAAAATTACCCCTTGCGTGTGAAGTCGCTTCATAGGCCAGAATGCGGCTTGTGGGTCTGGACATCCGGTGTCTAGGTAAAGCGAAATCGCAAGGAGGAGAGATGGATACGTTCAATGCATCACGTCGTACGTTTCTGAAGCTTGGGGCTGTGGCGGGTATGGGCGCACTGGGGGCGACGGCTTTGAGTGCTTGTGCGCCTCAGAAACAGGGGAGCGCACAATCGGGGGCGACCGCCTCTGCAAGTGATGTCAAGTGGGATGGGCAGTTTGACGTTGTGGTTGTGGGGTTTGGCGCGGCGGGCGCAGCCTCGGCCATCAGTGCTGCGGAAGCAGGTGCGAAGGTACTGCTCGTTGACAAGGCACCCGAGGGCCATGAAGGTGGCAATAGCCGTTTTTGCGCGCAGTTGTTCGTGTCGATTACCGACAAGGACAAGGGCATTGCTCACTACCAGGCTCAGCGCGGCGGTTTTTATACTCCCGACGACGTGGTGGAGACCTACGTAGAGGGCATGATGAGCACGAAAGAATTATTGGTTTCCTGGGGGCTTGAAAAGGATCGCCTGGTTGACGTGACCGACAAGGGTATGGCAAACCTGACGGTTGAATACCCCGAACTGCCCGGCGCCGATGCGGTGCGCACGAACTTCATCGACGGCTATGGGAAGAGAGAACTCTGGCGCTTCCTTAAGCAATCGGTGGTGGATCGCAAAGATAAGATTGACTGCTGGTACGAGTCGCCTGCCAAGGCGCTTATTCAAGATGCTGGCTCGGGTGCAATTGTGGGCGTTACCATCGAGCGTGAGGGCAAGAAGGTGAATATTGCTGCCCGTAACGGTGTCGTTATGGCTTTGGGCGGCTTTGAGAATAGCCCCTTCTATCAAAAGACGTTCTTGGGCCACCCGAAAATGTTTGCCCACGGTACGTTGTTCAACGAAGGCGACGGCCTTGCCATGTGCCAGACCGTTGGCGCCAAACTCTGGCACATGGCATCGTACGAGAGCATGGGCGTTGGCATGACCTGCGAGGCCGACCGCCCTCGCATTGGTGGCGCCGTGCCCTTCTTCGCACGCGGGTCAATCATCTTAGTTGGCGGCGATGCGCGGCGCTATATTGCTGAAGACCTTGAGCAGCGTCACGGACACCGTGAAGTTGGTGGTACGTGGATGATACCTAACCGCCCCGAGCGAAACATATTCATTTTTGATGCTAACCAGGCGACGACCGCTACGCCTCCTTATGGGAACTGGAGTGCGGGCTGCGTAAAAGAGATTGCTTCGGGAAAGATAACCGAAGCCGCAAGTATTGCGGAACTCGCTCAAAAGTTCAGTCTTGATCCCGCAACGCTTCAGGCAACCATTGACCTCTACAATACCTCTGCAGCATCGGGAGTCGATGCTTTTGGTCGTCAGGCAAAAAGCATGACCGCGCTTGCTGCCACCGGCCCCTATTACGGTATCGAAATGTGGCCAAGCATTCTCAATACTCAGGGTGGACCCGAACGTACGGCTAAGGCCGAGATTGTGGGTGCGAACGACAAGCCTATCGCTCATCTGTATTCGGCTGGCGAATTCGGTGGCGTTTGCGCGAACCTCTATCAAGGTGGCAGCAACATGGCGGAATGTCTCGTTTTTGGCAACATTGCAGGCACAAATGCTGCTGCTACCAAGGAAGATGCATTTAATGCGGGCGAAGGCCTTGCCTATAAGCCTGGTTGCGGCGATCAATCCGTGCTTGACCAAGCACCCGACGAGACGGGACTTAAGAGTGGGCAGGCAACGGGTATAGCACTGGGTCTCGGCGGTCCTATTTGGGTGAAGACAACCACCGAAGGCGCAAAGATAACCAATATCGAAATACTGCATCAAACAGAGACGGAAGGCGTGGGTACGGCAGCGTTCGACTTGCTCCCTCAGGCCGTCATAGCAGCCGGTACCACTGAAGGTGTGGACATTGTCACAGGAGCAACTATCTCGAGTAACGGTTTTTTGAATGCCGTCAAGGATGCCCAGTCCAAACTTTAGGACTGCGGTTGCCAGGTGCTACCTGGAAAAGCAAACCCCTCCTTGCTTTTCCAGGTACGCGCCTCGATAATCGAAGCATCGCTTGGTCGTTCTAAGCGAGATCGAGCGATGCTTCGATTGTTT
>NZ_JAVWUP010000051.1:0-16406 GCF_036667095.1 Gordonibacter sp.
TTTGGCTTGGGTAGGCAGTCTACGCACGCTTGGATTCTCGCAAGGCGACACGGAGCACCCAAGCAATGAACACACCGAACAAGATGACCCCGAGACCGATCGCCAAGAACATACCGTCGGCCTCCGGCGAATGCGAACGAGAAATAGACCATGCACTGAATGCGCCCGCGGCAATCCCCACTACCATAAGCAAGCTGAATCCAGATTGCGGCTCCCGCACAGCAGGGCCCCGCATCTTAGCCCTTGTCGGGCTCGTCAGCGACACCGGGTTCTTTCTCGGGGAAGAACACCACCAGAGCGCTTTTGTCGGTAGGCTTGCCCACAAGCGAGCCTACCACCATAAGCGCGAGCGCAACGACGGCTCCGATGACTATCTGGTGCAAGTCGGCCACTTTGAAACCCGTCGCCATGGCCGCACAGTAGGCAAGCGTGCCGCCTGCCATGGAAAGGAGCGCGCCGGTTTTATTCGCGCGCTTCCAGAAAAGACCCATGACCATCACCCACAAAAACGCGGTCTGCAATCCGCCGAAGGCAAACATGTTTATCTTCCAGATAACATCCGGTGGCACGATGGCCAGCACAAACACGATGACGCCGATGCCCAGCGTAACCGCCTGGCTGGAAATGGCGACGTTGCGCTCAGCCGGCTTCTTCCCTGCCGCTTCGCGGTAATGCAGGTACACGTCCTTCACCACCGCCGACGACGAGGCGATGAGCAGCGAGGCCACGGTGGAGATGGAGGCCGCAATGGGGCCGATGATGGCCACGCCCGCAAACACCGGCGGCAGCGTCCGCACGATAGCCAGCGGGATGATGTTGTCCACGCTGCCGCCGTACGCCGCCAGATCGTCGGTGAGCACGCCAGCCGCCAGCACGCCCAGCACCGTCACGCCTATCATCATGGCGCCGATGATGACCGTGCCGAGTATCATGGCGCGATGCAGCGACTTTGTGTTCTTGTATCCCATCGTACGTACCACCGACTGCGGCAGCACGAACGTGAACACGCCCACGAGCAGCCATTGGGTTAAGTAAAGCGATGCGGGCATATTGCCGCCAGAAAACGGTTCGAGCATGGCCGGATGGTTCGAGGCTATCGTGCCCATGATGGCTTCATAGCCGCCGCCCGCGTTCAAGATACCCACCGCCAGTACCACGATGCCCACCAGCATGGCGATGCCGCACAGCGTGTCTGCGAAGGCCACGCCGCGAAAGCCGCCGAACGTGGTGAACAGAATAACCGCCACACCAAACATCACGAGGCCGATCAGATACGAGTAGCCCGTCACGGCTTCGAATAGCTTCGCGCCACCTACAAACTGCGCCACCATCGTGGCCGCAAAGAACACGACGATGATCACCGCAGACAAGTTCGCCAGCAGGTTCGACCCGTAGCGCGCCCGAATGACATCAACCACCGTCACCGCATCGATCTTGCGCGACACAAGTGCCATCTTCTTGCCCATGATGCCGTACAGAAGGATAAGGGCCGTCACCTGCACCACGGCCATGTACACCCAGCCGAAGCCGATGGACCACGCCTGACCCGGCCCGCCCACAAACGAGCTTACCGAGCCGTACGTGGCGATGGTAGTCATGGCCAAAACGAACCCACCCAACGCACGGTTTCCGATGAAGTATTCCTTGACGAAGCCGTTGCCTTCAGCCTTCATCGAGCGGCGGCGCACCACCAGGCAAGCACCCAAGGTGAACAGCAAAAACAGCGCGAGGGGCACAAGCGCGACAAGATTATCCACGGCAAGCCTCCTCGGCGGCGCCCAAATCCTCGGCAGCCTCTCCGCCGACGGCTTCCCCATCAAGCGCGCCCGCTGGCTTGTCATCCAGGTCCATGTCAGCGAACACGCACTTCACCAACACGATGGCCGCCACGATGGCCGCAATCCACGTGCCCACCGTGCCTCCGATGATCCAGATGGGCGTATGGAACACCTCGATGTCGCTTCCCGCAAGCCCGATGCCGCATGTCAACCACACCAAGACGATGGCCGCCAAAGCCACAAGCGTGGCCTTCGCTTCCCTGTCCGCCTGCAACATCTTGTCGCGATACGTTTTCATAGCCCTCTTCGCCACCATCGTCCTCTTTCTCGATACGGGTTCGCGCCTCGGACGAAATGCGCGCCACAGCGCTCGCGCGCACCTCCCATGACAGTGAAAAGCCCTCTTGGCGAGGGCTTTTCAGCAAATATGCACCGCCGAAGCGGCAAACGCAGCCAGGCCAGCCTTACAGCGCCGCGTCCTTGATCGTGTCGAGGAGCTTCTGCACGTCCCACGCGCCCAGGTCGCCTTCGTGGCGCTCGCGCACGCTTACCGTGCCGTTCTCGATCTCCTTGTCGCCCAGCACCACCATGTAGGGGATCTTCTGGCTCTGCGCCTTGGCGATCTTTACGCGCATGGGCTCGTTCTGGTCGTACACTTCCACGCGTCCGCCCGCGGCCTTCACCTTGGCGGCAAGCTCATGCGCCGCGTCGGCATGGCGGTCGGCCAGCGGCAGCACGGCCACCTGCACAGGAGCCAACCACAGCGGCAGCGCGCCGGCGTAGTGCTCGATCAAGATGCCTAAGAACCGCTCGATGGAGCCGAAGATGGCGCGGTGGAGCATCCAGGGGCGCTCCTCGGTGTTGTCCTCGGTGCGGTAAGCCAGCTCGAAGCGCTCGGGGAAGTTGAAGTCCACCTGCACTGTGGAGCACTGCCAGGTGCGTCCGATGGCGTCTTTCACCTTGATGTCGATCTTCGGACCGTAGAAGGCGCCGTCGCCCTCGTTGATCTCGTAGGCCAGCTCGTGGCGCGCGCACGCCTCTTTGAGGGCGTTGGTAGCGTGCTCCCACATGTCGTCGGAGCCGATGCTCTTCGCGGGGCGCGTGGATATCTCAGCCTCATACTCGAAGCCGAAGGAACCCATGATGTGGTCCACCAGATCGAGGATGGCCACCACTTCGTCCACCACCTGGTCGCGCGTGCAGAACACGTGGGCGTCGTCCTGGGTGAAGCCGCGGGCGCGCAGCAGACCGTGCACGACGCCGCTCATCTCATGGCGATACACCGTGCCGAACTCGAAGTAGCGCAGCGGCAAGTCGCGGTAGGAGTGCAGCTCGCTTTTGTACAGCATGACGTGACCCGGGCAGTTCATGGGCTTCACGGCGTACTCGGTCAAACGCGGGTTCTCGTCGTCGCCCTCGTTAATGTTGAAGAAGTACATGTTCTCGTGGTAGAAGTCGTAGTGGCCGCTCATCTTCCACACGTCGGCGTTGTACACGTGCGGCGTGATGACCTCCTCGTAGCCGCGCTCGTACAAGTCGCGGCGCAACCACTCCTGCATGGTGCGGATAACGCGCGCGCCCTTGGGAAGGTAGAGCGGCAGGCCCACGCCCGCCAGCGGGTCCATGGTGTAGATGCCCAGCTCGCGGCCCAGCTTGCGGTGGTCGCGCTTCTCGGCTTCCTCAAGGTTCGACAAATGCTCCTCAAGTTCTGCCTTCTTGAAGAATGCGGTGCCATAGATGCGTTGCAGCATTTCGCGCTCGCTGTCGCCCTTCCAGTAGGCACCCGCCAGTTTCGTCAACTTGAACGCGCCTACTTTGCCGGCGTCGGGCAGGTGCGGCCCACGGCACAGATCGGTGAACTCGCCTAGGCGGTAGGTGGTAATGACGGCATCCTCAGGAAGGTCGGCGATGAGTTCCAGCTTGAACGGCTGGTCGGCGAAAAGGGCCTCGGCCTCCGCGCGCGTGACCACGTTGCGCTCGAACGGCTCGGCAGCACGCACGATCTCGGCCATACGGGCCTCGACGGCCTCAAGGTCGTCAGGCGAAAGGTTGCGATCGAGTTTCACGTCGTAGTAGAAGCCCCCTTCTACCGCAGGCCCCACACCGAACTGCACGTCGCCATAGAGGTCGACAAGCGCGGCGGCCATAACATGCGCCGTCGAGTGGCGCAGCATTTCGAGCGCCTCGGGGCTCTTGGCAGTGATGATAGACACCTGCGCCCCATCCGCTACAGGGGCACTCAGATCGACGGGGTTTCCGTCCACCACGCCAGCAAGAGCCGCTTTGGCCAAGCCCGCTCCAATGGAGGCCGCCACGTCAGCGACGGTTGCACTCTCGGCGAGTTCCTTGGACGATCCGTCGGGTAATACGATGTTCATAGGGCTGATCCTTTCCTGTGCCGGGTGCGCACAAAGCACCTGCACGATCGGTTCGAAACGAACGCGACTTCCGCGTCCGGTCTTTTTCAGTATGCCACGATCTCTGGCACACGCACGCAGCTTCACCAAACAGCCGCAGCGGGCACAAGCAAAAGCCGCCCCAAGTGAGGCGGCTTCAACAACGTCAATGCTACTGCGCGGGATGCTCGCCGTTTGGCTGAGCAGCGCCCGAACGCGCCTGCCTTTGCTGTTGAGGAGCCGCCTGCTGCGGCTGCTGCGTTCGCCCACGTGGCGCGCCGCGACGGGCAGGAGCACCTCCCACGGGCGTAGCGCAATAAGGACACACGGTCCACGAAGGATCGAGCGCATGGTTGCAGGTGACGCAGAGGTTCTTCAAACGCTGATGGCAATTCGGACACAGCACAAAATCCGATTCCACCGGATAACCGCAGTTCGCGCATTCGCCGAATTTCATGAGCTCTCGCTGCTTGAGCGCGATCTCCAACTCCTGCTCGTCGCGATCGATCTGCAGCAGCGGCGGGCGCAGCAAGCAGTACGCGATAACGCCCAGCAGCGGGATGAGCGCTACGATGGCCCACACGTACCAATACGATCCGCGCAGGTATGCGTCACGGACCACCCAAACGATAGACAGCACGTACAAGATGACGAGCAGCACCACAACCACGGTGAACGCGGCCTGCAACTCGGGCGTCCACAGCTGGGACAGCAGTTCAGTCATGTCAACCTCGTTTTCTTCTTCCCATAGCCAGCCGCCATACAAGCGACCGACACGCCGTATCGATCCAAAAGCACCGATACGGGAAGGTATTATAACAAAGATGCAGGCCCGCAGCAGAAAAACACGCAAAACCGCAGGTCTTGGCAAAAGCCGCAGCAGAAGGTTGACAAAAGGAGCAAGAAGGATGGCCTGCACCCGGGACAACCTTAGCGACGCAACATAAATATCCGAGATGCGTCACCCTATGCTCTTTCGCCTTCTTTCGTTGGCACCGCGGCGCATACCGAAAAGCCCGCAGCCACAACGCCGCCTCGGAACAGATAGCCTTATACCGCCGCAAGGCAGCCCAAGGCGCTACCTTCTTACCGCACTACCAAGCGACGATCGAGCAATTTCGCCTGGTACATGGCATCGTCTACGCGATTGAGTAGGGAGTGCACCGTATCGTCAAGACGGACAAAGCACACGCCGCAGCTAGCCGCGAGCGAATACGAACCCGTCTCGGCTTCGAACACGTGTCGCTCGATGCTATCGATTTCTTCAAAAAGACGCTCAATGTCTTTTTCGTCGAGCATACGAGAGGAGCACAAAACAAATTCGTCCCCACCGAATCGACCAGCCCACGCATCGAGCTCTCGGGCAAGGTGACGCAACTTGTTTGCGAAATACAGCAAAGCATCGTCGCCGGACACATGTCCATACGTGTCGTTAATAAACTTGAAGCCGTCAATGTCCAGAAGAGCCACCGTGGCGCAATCAGCCGCTGGATCACGCTTCACCGCCTGGACATAGCCTTCAAGCGTATTGTTAATATAAGTCTTATTGAACAGCTTCGTGAACCCGTCACACACCGCAAGCTCGTTGAACTTTGTGATCATATGGGTAATCTCAATGTTGTCATGTATCGCAATATCGGACACAAGCAGGCTTTTTGTCACATCCATAACAAGCTCTAGCGCAAAGATCCTACCCTCCACTTCCGACGGCAGGCTATAGACGAGCAACACGCGACCGTCAAGGTACTCGATCTTGAACAGCGGTGCCTGCTGCGCCAGGCAGGAACGCGATGTGCAGTTAAGGCACGGCTCGCTGCGTTTCCATATCCGATAGCACGGCTCATCTTCTTGACGAAGCTCCTCGACGTCGCGACCGTACGCAAACACTCGGTGATCACGCGGATCAACCAGCCGGTAAGAGTCGAACTGCAATAACTCTAATGCAGTACTGGCCACCTTAGGATGAATGTCGGCGTACGGGAACACGGCTACCCCAACTCCGCCAGCTGCGCTTCCACGCGAACCAGTTTGTCGGAGAGCTCGGCGTGCTTGGCGCGGTCCTTCTCTACGATCTCCGGAGAGGCTTTCGCCAAGAAGCCCGGGTTGGAGAGCTTCTTGTCCAGCTTGCCGGCATCCACAGCCAGCTTCTCGCGCTCCTTCTGCAAGCGGACGCGCTCGGCATCAAAGTCCACCAAGCCCGAGAGCACGATGTACACCTCGAGGCCCGGTGCCAAGGAGACGCTGGACTCGGGCTGCTTCTGGACATCGGACGCTACGACCAGATCGGAGGTGTTGCCCATGCCCTCGATGAGGCTGCGCTGCTGCTCGAGCAGGGCCACGTCGGCCCCCCCTGCCTTCACCGTCACGGCAAGACCGGTCTTCGGCGAGATGCCGTAGCGGGCGCGCGTCGAGCGAATGGCCGACACGCATTCGATGACCATCTGGATGCCGCGCTCGGCATCAGCGTCTACGTAGCGGGCAAGTTCGCCCGCATCGGGCCATGCCGCGCCGATGAGGTACGGGGCGCCGCTGCGGTCGATGGGCAGCTCCTGGTATATCTCCTCGGTGATGAACGGCATGATGGGATGCAGCAGGCGCAGCGCCTGATCGAGCACGAACACGAGGTTGCGCTGGCACGCGCGGCGGTCGGCCGCGTCGCCCGCCAGGCGCGCCTTCGAGAACTCGATGTACCAGTCGCAGAACTCGTTCCAGAAAAACGAGTACAGCTCGCGCGTGGCCTCGCCGAACTCGAACGAATCGATGGCCGCGTCAAGACGCGCCACCAGCCCCGCCAAGCGCGAGAATATCCAGCGGTCGGCAGGAGTCGCCAGCTCCGGCACGCCGGGCTCGTAGTCGTCCAGGTTCATCTGCACGAAACGCGCAGCGTTGCGGATCTTGTTCGCGAAGTTGCGACTACTCTCCAGCTTCGCCTCGTTGAACTTGAGGTCCTGAGCCCCCGTCACCTGCATGAGCAGGCCGAAGCGCATACCGTCGGCACCGTAGTCCTCCATGAGGCGCAACGGATCCACGCCGTTGCCGCGGCTCTTGGACATAGGCTTGCCATCGGCCGCCATGACCGTGGGGTGGATGATCACGTGCTCGAACGGGATGGTGTCCGTGCAGTACATGGAAGCCATCACCATGCGCGCCACCCACAGCCCCATGATGTCGCGGGCGGTGGAGAGTACCTGCGTGGGATACGCGTCGCGCATCTCGGGCGCGTCCATGCCCTCATCGGTCCAGCCCATCGTGGCGAACGGCCACAACTGCGACGAGAACCACGTGTCCAGCACGTCGTCATCCTGGCGCACGTGCGCGCCGCACGTCGGGCACACCTCGACATCCTCCACCGAGGCGTCTTCCCAGCCGCACTCGTCGCAATAGAACAGGGGGATGCGGTGGCCCCACCACAGCTGGCGCGAGATGCACCAGTCCTTCAGGTTGCCCAACCAGTCCAGGTACACCTGTCGCCAGCGCTCGGGATGGAACTGGATGGAACCGTCCTCCACCACGCGCGCGGCATCCCGCTTGAGGCCGTCCACGGCCACGAACCACTGCTCGGACTCCCAGGGCTCCAGCTTGGTGTGGCAGCGGTAGCACGTCATGACGGAGTGGTCGTGGTCTTCCACGTGGTCGAGCAGGCCCAGCTCCTCGAACGCGGCCACCACGGCCACGCGCGCCTCGTCGCGATCCATGCCCGAGAACGCGCCGAAGCCTTCCACCACATGCGCCGTCTCGTCGAAAATGTTGATGCGCTCAAGTCCGTTGCGCTCCCCCATGGCCCAGTCGTTCGGGTCGTGGGCAGGCGTGGTCTTCACGCAACCGGTGCCGAACTCGCGGTCCACATGCCAGTCGGAGAAGATGGGTATCTCGCGGTCCACCAGCGGCAGGCGCACCTTCTTGCCCACCAGATGGGCGAAGCGCTCGTCTTTGGGGTTCACGGCAACGCCCGTGTCGCCGAGCATGGTCTCGGGCCGCGTCGTAGCCACCACCAGGTACTCGAGGCCGCCCTCGGGCTCTACGAGCGGGTAGCGCAGGTACCACAGGTGCCCTGCCTCGTCCACGTACTCGGCCTCGTCGTCGGAGATGGACGTCGTGCAGTGCGGGCACCAGTTCACGATGCGCTTGCCCTTGTAGATGAGGTCGTCGTGGTACCAGTCCACGAACAGCTTGCGCACGGCCTTCACGTAGGCCGGCTCAAGCGTGAAATGCTCGTCGTCGTAGTCGCAGGTGCAGCCCATGCCCTTGATCTGGTTCACAATGGTGGTGCCGTATTCCTTGTACCAGTCGTAGCATGCCTCAATGAACGCCTCCCGGCCGATCTCCAGGCGGCTGATACCCTGCTCGGCCAGGCGCTTGTCCACCTTGGTCTGCGTGGAAATGCCGGCATGGTCGGTACCCAGAATCCAGCGGGCAGGGCGCCCCTGCATACGCGCGCGGCGGATGCAGGTGTCCTGGATGGTGTCGTTCAGGGCATGGCCCATATGCAGCACGCCCGTGATGTTCGGCGGCGGGATGACGATGGTGTAGGGCTGGCCCTGCTTCTCGCCAAACCCCTCGCCACGCCGGAAGTAGCCGGCGTCTTTCCATGCATCGAAAAGCGGGCGCTCGTGCGCTGCGAAGTCGTAATCGATCTTCTTGCCGCCGTCTTTCTCGTTCGTGTTCTCGGCCATGGCCTGCTCTCTCGTCTCGATACCGAAAAGCGGGCGCGACCTGCACGTCGTCGCCCGCCCTCTTCTTCTTGTGGCTCTCTCGTTTTCCGGCTCTGCCGGAAAAGCGCCTATGCGCTCTTCTCGATGTTCTCCTCGACCAACTCGATGGCCGGCTTCGTCTCGCCCGTGATGTCGGTGGCGCACACGGTCACGCACGTCGGCTCCTTGTGCTCGGGCAGATCGTACATCACATCCATCAGCACGCGCTCGCAGATGGAACGCAGGCCGCGAGCGCCCGTTCCGTGCTCCACCGCTTCATGCGCGATAGCGATGAGCGCCTCCGGCTCGAACGTGAGCGTCGCATCCTCGAAATCGAACATCTTCGTATACTGTTTCACCAGGGCGTTCTTCGGCTCGGTAAGGATGCGCACGAGGTCTTCCTCCGACAGCTCCTTTAAGGACGTGACCACGGGAATGCGGCCCACGAACTCGGGAATCATGCCGTACTTGTTCAAGTCCTCGGGCAGCACCTGGGCCAAAAGCTCGGCTTCGGCATGCTTCTTGCTTTCGGGCAAATCGACGTTGAAGCCCAAGCCCTTCTTACCCACGCGCACGGCAACGATATCGGCAAGTCCCACGAACGCGCCGCCCAAAATGAACAGGATGTTCGTGGTGTCGATATGGATGAGCTCCTGCTGGGGGTGCTTGCGCCCGCCCTGTGGCGGAACGCTCGCCTCCGTGCCCTCGACGATCTTCAACAACGCCTGCTGCACGCCCTCGCCCGACACGTCACGCGTGATGGACAGGTTCTCGGCCTTGCGGGCCACCTTGTCGATCTCGTCGATGTAGACGATGCCGATCTCGGCGCGTGGAATATCGAAGTCCGCAGCCGTCATCAGCTTCAGCAGGATGTTCTCCACGTCTTCGCCCACGTAACCCGCTTCGGTAAGCGTCGTGGCATCGGCAATGGCGAAGGGCACCTTCAGCGTACGTGCCAGCGTCTGCGCCAGCAGCGTCTTGCCGGAGCCGGTGGGCCCCAGCAGCATGATGTTGCTTTTGGCTAGCTCCACATCGCCGTCCACCGCATCAGCGCCGAGGCTGATGCGCTTGTAGTGGTTGTACACGGCCACCGACAGCGCCCGCTTTGCGGCCTCTTGCCCGACCACGTGCTCGGAGAGCTCACCGTAAAGCTCATGGGGCGTAGGCAGGTCGGCCAACACGTCCTCAGGAGTCGGCTCGCCTCCCTGCGTGTTGCCCGCACCGGCAGTGCCGGCGTGCTTGGCATGACGGCCGGCCGGCTCGCCGTCGGCCTCCACCGACGACAGAACCTCGGGCGGGACGGACAGGCCCAGATCGCGCATCATGGCATCGGCGCACACGGAAATGCACTCGTCGCAGATGTAGATGCCGTTCGGACCCGAGATCATGGCGGTCACCTCGTGCGGATGCTTTCCGCAGAAGGCGCACTCGATGTCGTCCCGCCCGCCGAATTCCTCGCGTCTCTCGTTCGACATATTAGTTATTCGCTCTTCTTCTCTTCGGTGCTGGTGGCAGCAGCGCGCGTCGTGGTGATGCGGTCGATCAGACCGTAAGCCAGCGCCTCTTCTGCCGTCATGTAGTTGTCACGCTCGGTGTCGGCCTGGATGGCCTCGAGCGTCTGGCCCGTGTTGTTTGCCAGGATCTGGTTCAGGCGCTTGCGCGTCTTCAGCATGAAGTCCGCCACAATGGCGATCTCGGTCTGCTGGCCTTGCGCCCCACCGGAAGGCTGGTGAATCAGCACCATGGAGTTCGGCAAGCTCAGGCGCTTACCCTTGGCACCAGCGGAAAGAAGCACGGCCGCCATCGACGCGCACGTGCCCATGCAGATGGTGGAAACGTCGGGCTTGATGAAGTCCATAGTGTCCATGATGGCCAGACCCGCCGTAACAGAACCGCCCGGCGAGTTGATGTAGAGGGAGATATCCTTTTCGGGGTCGGAACTCTCCAGGTGCAGCAGCTGCGCCACCACAGAGTTCGCCACGTTGTCGTCGATCTGCTCACCCAAGAAGATGATACGGTCGTTCAACAGGCGGGAATAGATGTCGTAGCTGCGCTCGCCACGGGGCGACTGCTCTATGACATAAGGGATCAATGCTGCTTTGGTATCGTAGCTCATAGTATGCCTCGCTTGTCTCTTGCGGCCCGGCGGGCCGTTCCTGTCTTCATATGCCACATAGTGAGGTACATTTCAATGCCGCGCAAGGTCGGGCTACCGTTTCGTTACTTATTAACAGATAACGGGCACGTCCCGAAGGACGCGCCCGTCTGTCACACGCAGTCGCTTATTCGGCGTCCGCAGCCTTGTCGGCCTCGACAGCCTCGTCCTTCTTGGCTGCTTTCTTCGCAGCGGGCTTTTTCGCCGGCTTCTTCTCGGCGGCGTCCTCCGCGGTCTCGTCCTTCTTGGTTGCCTTCTTAGCCGCCGCCTTCTTGGCAGGCTTCTTCTCTTCCTTCTTCACGGCCTCGCCGGGCTTGAGCTCGGTGACGACCGCCGTATCCATAACATCCTTGGCTGCATTCGTGCGGGCAATGCCGTTGCGCACCATGTGCAGCTGGCCGTTCTTCGTCCACTCTTCCTGCAGCTTCTTGGGCTCGGGAGCGCCGCTCTTCTCGAACTCGTCGACCACGTCCTGATCGCTCACGTCCATCTTGAAGTGACGGGCCCATGCATCGAGAGCCATATCCTGACGGGTCATGTCCTTGGCCTGGGCCTTCACGTCGTCCTTGAATTGGTCGGGCGTGATACCCTGCTGAGCCAAATAGGCGTCGAAGCTGGCACCCTGGCGCTGCAGCTGCTGGAAGAAGTCCTGCAGCAGGTTGGTCTCGGCCTCCTCGCACAGCGACTCGGGAACGTCGCCCTCTAGGCGGTCGGCCAGCACGGCTAGGCACTGGTTCTCCTTGATGCGGGGCAGCACCTCGGCCTTTTGCTCCTTGATGGAGTCGGCCACGCGCGTGCGCAGGTCCTCGACACCTTCGAAGCCCATCGTGTCCTTCACCCACTCCTCGGTAACCTCGGGCAGTACCTTGTTCTTCACGGCCTTGACCTCGACGTCGAAGTTGATCTTGGCGGTCTTGCCCATGAGCGGCTGCGTCATGATGGTAGGCTCGGCCGGAACGTCGATGGCAAACGACTTTGTCTGGCCCTTCTTCATACCCATGAGCTCGGCATCAAACGTTGCCGGGAACAGGCCCGTGCCCATGCCGTACAGGCGCGAGTCGGCGGTCATGGCGGCGATCTCCTCGCCGCTGTCGTCGGTAGCCTTCATGGACATATCCATGTAGCTGTCTTCTTTGATCTTCGTGGCCGCCGCAGCGTCCTCATAGTCGAAGTAATGCTCGCGCAGGCCCTCGATCTGCTCGTCGATCTCGGCATCAGTGGCGCCGTCAACCGGCATTTCGATGGCGACCGGCTCGTAGCTGGAAAGCTCCAACTCCGGCTTCACGTCCACCTCGAGGGTGTACACGAAGGACTTGCCGCCCTCGACCAGGCCCATGTCATCGCCGAATGTAGGCTTGCCGATGGGGTACACGTTGGCGCCGTCGATGGCACGAGGATAGGTTTCGTTCACCACGTCGTCGGTCACCGTGGCGACGACCGCCTCGGCACCCAGCGCGTTGTCGATGATCGGGCGCGGGGCCTTACCGGCACGGAACCCGGGGAAATTGTACTTGTGTGCGAAGTCCTTGTAGGTCTTCTTGATGCGGACGTCGATATCCTTGGCATCCACGGTCACAGTTACCTTGACGCGGTTGTCCTTCAATGCCTCAACTTTTGTTTCCACGTAACTATCCTCCATCATGTCTTTTGTCGCCTTGCGGCTTGCGCAATGGCACGCTCAGGCCAAGCTTTCCCCCTTGGGGCTTCTCGGCCCTCCGGCGGGTCGCATCTCCGCCGCCGGCAGACACTCTGAGCACACCGAAACGGAATTATCGCATATATGCATCAGTTGAGGAAGCAGGTTCACGAAGAACCGATGAAAGAACGCGAGCAGCCCGCCGCAGGCCGTCGCATCGACCTTCGGCTAGGCAGCGAGCACAGCCATCCGAAACACCCCTTCGACCCACCGCGCAATCCAGCTGCAATGCATGCATCCAACAGTAGGCAAAGCCACCCGCCGGCCACATATAACAGACCTGCAACTTCCTTGATTCTCCACATCGATAAGCCCCCTGAACCGGTATCATGGAACAGGAACGCAAAAACCCCTGAAAGGCAGCGCGGTGTCCACTCTCACTTTAAACATACCACAGGAACGCGAACTCCAACGCCTCATCGATTACGAGCGATCCACCTGCAGCGTTGAAGGCGATCTGGTGTACCGCTGTGCCTTCCCCTACCGACCCGACGACGAGTTGCAAGCCGAGCTCATCGAGCAGGGCGCCCTGGCCGCCCGGGCCGAGGGCAAGCGTGGCGCCATCGTGGTCATCACCTCGGACGGCTACTCCTATTTCCTGGAAAAGCGCCGCGAGCAGGTAGAGCGCAAACGCCGCGAGAAGCGGGACGCACGCCTGATAGCGCTCTCGGCCCTGTTTGCTGCCCTGTGCATCATCATAGGCTTCTTGCTGGGAAGGTTTTTCGCCTAGCGCCCTGCGCTTCGCCACTCGCTTCTGCTCGAAGCAACGAAGACGACTACGAGAAGAACGTGCTCGTAAGCCAAGGACCGTAGTCGCCGGTCCACATAGAGCCTAGCTGGTCGAAGACCACCGGCCAAGCGATTTCCTCCCCGAACAACAACTCCAGATAATGCCGGTTGCCGATACCGCGGTCGGGCCCTGCGCCGAGACATGCCTGCGCCACTGTGTAGGTGCAGGTGGGGCACGTGGTCACAAGCGTTTCGGCACCGGTGTCACGCGCCTCGTCAATAATGCGCCACACCCGGCGCTCCGTCACCTCGCCATCGTAGGCAGCCACCGCACCGCCCGCACCGCAGCACAACGTCCCCTTGCGGCGGTGATCCATCTCCAAGAAGGTCGCTTCGGGAAGGTTGCGGCGCACAAGCTCGCGGATAGACGCGCCATGGCGGCTGTCGAAGCGGTCGTGACAGGAATCGAAGAACGTGACGCTGGCAGCCGGAAGCGGCGTGAATCCCGAGGGCCTACCCTCGGCCTCGGCTGTACGGCTCTTCTCCAACAGCAGCTCCGGCAAAGGGACGATGTCCACTTCCGCGCCCATGAGCTCGGCGAACTCCTCGCCGCACCCCGGGCACACCGTAACCACCCGCGTGATGCCAGCGGCCCGTATCTGGTCGAGGATGCGCTTGCGCAGCGCTTCGGCCTGGTCGAACAGGCCGGCGCTCATCAGCGGGCTGCCGCAGCAGTCATCGGAGAGAGCCCAGGCAATGCCGTTGTCGGTCAGCCACTGCCCCACCTTGCGCGTCAAATCGGGAGCATAGCTCACGAGCGAGCAGCCAGGAAAGAACAGCGTGTCTACCCAACCGGGACCGTACTCGGCAGCGGATGCCAACGAGACGAATTCCGGATAGGCGATGCCGTAGATAGCGCGGTAAGCACTGAATATATGCCACTGGTCGTCCACCATCACCAGGCGGGAATCCTCCGGTGGCATGAGGCCGGCTCGCATGAACAGCTGGCGCCATTCGCGCATGCGCTCGGGAGCCAGCATATGGGTTTGACAGGTTGCCGTGCAAAAGCCGCAGAAACAGCATCGACGCAGCGCATGGTAGAGTTCGGGACGCTCCTGCGCGACGCGGAGCGTGGCCTCGACCTGCTCGTCCAAGGGAAGCGAAGCGATAGCCAGATAGCCCTCTTCAACCAGGCCCATGTCGAGCGCGGGTTCCTTGAGGACTTCACAGCGCAAGGTACAGCGTTTGCAGTGCGAGCAGGTAAGGTGCTTGTTAGCCCAAGCGGCGATCATGTCGAGCGCAGGAGAGCCAAGCTGCGCGATCTGCGCAAGCTCCTCCCCGGAAAGCTTCTGGGGCCGCTGTTGTTCGAATGCCCTCGTATCCATAGGTTCAGTGTAGCGCAAATACTCCCCGACGAGGAGGGCATACCTGCAAAATGATGCGGGAAACCCGGCCTGCGCCCGTTGGTTGGTTAAAAATCCGGGTTATAGGCCCTTTTGGCCTATAACCCAAAAGTTCTCATGCCCAGAACCACTGATGCCTGCCCACCTAAAGGTGAACAGGCATCAGTGGTGCGGGCGAAAGGACTTGAACCTTCACACCTTTCGGTACCAGAACCTAAATCTGGCGCGTCTGCCAATTCCGCCACGCCCGCACGCGTGCGCTGCGCATACGAAATGCGCAGCGCATATAATAGCAGAAAGAACCGGGGTCAAGGAAGATCGGCGTTAAAACCCCGTTGACACCCTACGCATCCACGATCGTGATCGTGTAGGCGTTATCGCCAACCGTGAACGGGTGCAGCAGGTTCTCCACCAGCGCGTGCGCCTGGGCACTGGCCTGCTCGATCATGCCCGTCTGGTTCACGCGGCCTTCTGCATCCTGCTGGGCCACTTTCAAGGCCTCGGCCGTATCTTGTTTGTTCTCCCAATTGAACAGCGCAAATGTTGAATCGTAGAATTCCAGGGAGTTCGGGTCGATCTCGAGGCCCAGCATCTGGGCCTGCGGCAGGTGCACGGTAATGCGGTTGCCGCTCACCTCAACGGAGGCCTGCGAGAGATCCACACCTGCACGCACCTCGGCATCGTAGACCAGCGTGAAACCCTTCTTGTTGATAAAGTCGATGTCGCCGTCCTCGTAGCGCACCAGTCCGCGATATTCCAGCTTAGCCGTAGCCAGTTCGCTGGAATTCGTCAGCTGCTCTTGGATGGACGTCGTGGTCACCCGAACGCTGGGCTCGAAAGCTCGCTGGAACGCAAGCGTACCCACCACGCCCACGGCAACGAGCGCCACCGCGACGACGACTAAAAGTATCTTCTTCATGATGCGGCTCCTCTCGATAAGCACAAAGTGGCTGATAGCTTACCACGGACGCAAGGCGTCCGTGGCTCATCAACGAAGGGTTGAAGATCGTAAGAAGGTATGAGGCTACTTCCCCGCGCAGGCGTAGAACCGGCCGTCCCGTTCCTGCACCGTGACGCCCTCGAGATCGGCAACGTAGGGACGGAACTGGGAATACCCCAGATCGCGCAGCTTGAACGTACGGAACTTCGCGCGGACGCGCTTGCCCAGCGCCGCAAGCTCGGCACCTTCCGGCCCGGCATCCTTCGCAGCCTGACGAATGAACGCCTGGGGGTCGGCTGCCGTACCGGCGCGCTTCGCCGCCGGAGCATGTTTCGCCGCCGGAGCAGGCTGAGCTCCCGAGACAGGCTTCGCCTCGGGAGCAGGGGCCGACTCATCCTTAGGTGCGACAACAGGCTGACCCTTGGAAGCAACAGGTTTCGCGCTACGCGGCTTGCGCTTCGCAGGAGCCTTTTTCGCCTGAGCGGTAATGTCAGAAGATTGCTTCTGCGGCTGTTCCTGCGACGTAGGCTGCGGCTGTTCCTGCGACGTAGGCTGCGGCTGCCCGATCGGTTGCTTGGGCTGCTGCGACGCGATCGACACCTGCTCAACCGTTGCCTG
>NZ_JAVWUP010000052.1:0-16144 GCF_036667095.1 Gordonibacter sp.
CTACGCGGACCGGGCGGCTCCGCTCGGCGAAGAGGCCGCCGCAGAGCAGGTTGCCGTAGAGTACACGCGCCTGTTCGTAGGCCCGCCGTCTCCGGCAGCCCCTCCGTGGGAGACATTCTACCGCTCCGAGGGCGTGACCGTCGGCTTCGGCGAGGCGACGTTCCGGATGCGCGAGCTGCTGCGTGCGGTGGGGCTCGAGGTGCGCAACGACAACAACCAGTACGAAGACCACCTGGGTATTGAGTTGCTGTACCTGTCGGTGCTCTGTGCGCGGGTCTTTGTGGGCGATGATGAGAGTGTGGGGCGGGCGCGCTGTGCTCAGGTTGCTGGGGACGGTCCGGTGGGCTCGGAGCAGGTGAGGGAATTCATAGAGGAGCATCCTCTGAACTGGGTCGGTGCTTTCCGCGATCGCGTTGCCGAAACTTTCCCGGAGGGTTATTTCTGCCACGTGCTCACGCTTGCCGAGCGCATATTGGCGTGGCAGCGCGCTTCGGCGATCGGCTAGCTTGCATGTCCGAAAACGGCTAGCATCTCATCGCGGGGTGTGGTTTCATGAGTGCCGGAGATAATCGTGCGAAAGGATGCGCTCATGGTGGACGGGCAGGGGGAAGAGGTCGTTTCGTCCGTCGCGTTCATGGGTGCGATGCTGCCCGACGACGATACGTGCTGGGCGGCTTTACGCGCCCATGACGCGCGGTTCGACGGGCTGTTCTTCGTCGGCGTCAGGTCGACCGGCATCTACTGCCGTGCGGTGTGCCCGGCCAAGATGCCGAAACGCGAGAACTGCACGTTCTTCCGCAGTGCGGCGCAGGCAGAGGCTGCGGGCTTTCGTCCCTGTCTCAAGTGCCGTCCCGAGCTGGCTCCCGGCGCGCCCCTTGCGTCCGATACCGACCAGGTCGTTCAGCGTGCTGCTGCGATCATCCGCGAGCATGCGGGTTCTTGTCGCGTGGCCGACATCTCGTCACAGCTGGGATTGTCCGAGCGGCAGTTGCGCCGCCTGTTCGAGCGCACGTTCGGTGTGACGCCGACGGCTTATCGCACCACTTGCCGCCTTCTTTTGGCGAAGAGCCTGCTCACCGATACCGACTTGCCGGTAACGCGCGTTGCCTACGCTTGCGGGTTCTCGTCGGTGCGTCGCTTCAACGACGCGTTCTTGGAGAACTACCGCATGCCTCCTAGCCGCTTTCGCGCGAAAGCGGCCGAGGGGGCGACGCGTGTTTGTGCGGGTCCCATTGTCTTGCATATCGGCTATCGTCCTCCGTATCGGTTTGACCTGCTGCTCGATTTCCTGCGTCTGCGCTCCATCGCGGGTGTCGAGGCGGTCGAGGGGGGAGCATATATGCGCACGGTGCGCTTAAGCGGATCGTCGTATGTCCTCGACCCTGCGCGTGAAACTGCACCGCTAGCCCCGGACGACGGCCTTCTCTCCCTGGCTTGCGAAGCTTCGCTGAGCCAGGTCGGAGAGGTGGGCGCGCGGTCGCGCATCGGCTGGATCAAGGTTGCTGACGACCCTACGCGCAATCGCCTTGCCCTCACGGTGTCACCCGAGCTGTTCGGCGACTTGCCGTTGGTGGTGGCTCGCGTCCGCCGTCTTTTCGACGCTGACTGCTTGCCCGCGGTGGTGGAGGCGGGCCTTGCCGACTTCCACGCACGGGTGCCTGCGGCCAGTCGTATTCCCGGCATCAGGCTTCCCTGCAGCTTCGACGGTTTCGAGATGGCCGTGCGTGCCATCCTGGGTCAGCAGGTTACGGTGAAGGCTGCCGGCACCATGGCGGGCCGCGTGGCGGCGGCCTTCGGCACGCCCATGCAGACGCCGCATGCTGCGCTTACGACGGCGTTCCCGTCGCCCGCAGCATTCTGCGCGCCTGACGCGGCCGAGCGCCTAGGGCAGCTGGGCGTCATCGCGCAGCGCGCGCGGGCTATCTGCACGCTGGCGCGTTCCCTCTGCTCAGGTGAGGTGACGCTCAAGCCCGGTGCCGACCTCGAGGCCGAAGCCCGCGCGCTTGCCGCGATCCCTGGTATCGGGGATTGGACGGTGCAGTACCTGCTTATGCGCGCCTACGGGCATCCCGACGCGTTTCCTGCCACCGACTTGGGGGTGAAGAACGCGTTTCCCGGCCTCAAGCCGCGCGAACTGGCCCGGCTGTCCGAGGCTTGGAGCCCCTGGCGTTCTTACGCCGTCATGTCGCTGTGGTCGGCGCCGCACGACCCCGCAGCATCGACAGGCGAGCCGGATGCCGTAAAGCGTTCTCTCCCTTCCGCGTAGCAATCTCTCAACGATAGGAGCACCTCCATGGACTACCTCGACACCTTTGCCTCGCCCGTCGGGCCCCTTACGGTTGCCAGCGACGGCGACGCTCTCGTGGGACTTTGGCTCGACGGGCAGAAGTATTTCGAATCGACGCTCGGGGCATTTGAGCAGTGCCCCGATCTTCCGGTGCTCACGCAAGCGCGCGCATGGCTCGACCGTTACTTTGCGGGCGAGGAGCCCGGCCCCATCCCGGCGGTCGCCCCGCGCGGTACGGCGTTTCGCCAGCGCGTATGGGCGATGCTCGCCGACATCCCCTACGGGAAGCTCGTGACGTACGGCGAATTAGCCCAGCGCATCGCGGAGCAGACAGGCTCGCGCACGTCCGCCCGCGCGGTCGGGGGAGCGGTGGGGCACAACCCGATTTCGATCATCCTGCCCTGTCACCGCGTCGTAGGCTCGGGCGGCAGCTTGACGGGCTACGCCGGCGGTTTGCAGAAGAAGATCGCTTTGTTGAAGCTCGAGGGCGTCGATCTTGGCGGCCTGACGATTCCCACGAAGGGCACGGCGCTGTAAAGGACCGTTCTTTGCTGCGCCGTTTCGGCTCTTGCCTCAGTGCTGTCGCGTTCGCGCAAGAAGCACCCTCCTTCGCAATCAACCCGCATCTGCTTTTTCTTAATGCCCGCGCCCCGCTCCTCCCCGCGTCTTCGCGAGGTGGGATCGGGGCGCTATAATGCGTTGGGTTGTACGGCGCGGATGGCTGGGTATCGATGTCGCCGCTCTGCCGTGTCAAACGATTGTGGGATGGAGGCGTGCATGGACATCGTGGGGTTCATCGGCTCAGCATTCGCTGAAGGACAGGCGCTCACGGTACCGTGGGGGATCGACTACTTCTCTGTCGTCGTGGGCGTGCTCACGGGCGCGCTGTTCGCGTGCGATCGTAAGCTCGACATCATTGGTACCGTCGTTTTGGGGTTGCTGACGGGCTACGGCGGCGGCATCATCCGCGATACGCTCATGCAGGGCACGGGCGTGTATTTCACGTCCCATCCCGACTTGGTGGTCATCTGCATAATCATCTGCGTGTTCGTGTTCTACTTCCGGGGGCTGTTCAAGCATCTCGATGCTACGGTGTTTTTTGCCGATGCCTTGTCGGTAGGCTTGTTCGCACTGGCTGGAGCGAGCAAGGCCTTCGCGTTCGGCGAGGGTTTCGTGCTCTGTGTGATACTGGGTGCCATCACGGCGGTGGGCGGAGGTGCGGTGCGCGATATCTGCGTGGGGGAGACGCCTGGCATCTTCCGGCAATCAAACTTCTATGCAGTGGCGGGCCTTGGCGGGGCGCTTTTGTTCGTCGTGCTGGCCTATGCGGGGTGCCCGCTGCCCCTTGCGGGCGTGGCGTGCGTGTTCGTCGTCGTGTTCCTGCGCTATTGGAGCGTGTACTTCGATTGGAAGACCCGCCCCGAAGCCGACTTGACACCGCATGTTGCACGTGGTGTCGGTTCGGTGAGGAGGTTGATTTCCGGCGTGTTCCTGCAAGGTGGGGCTCGCATGGCGAAGCGCAAGCGCCGCAAGGACAAGCAGTAGGCGGCTTGAGTAGTCTAGAGGAGGCCTAGGTGAACTTAGCAACAGGTTGCATTACGTAATGCAACCTGTTATGATCGTGAAAAGCAAAAATGAAAGGAGGCCTCATGCCAGCCATGGCTACATTGAACGTACGTCTGCCTGAAGACTTGAAGGAGCGCGGGATGCAAGTTCTCTCGCGAGAGGGCGTGAGCGTGTCGAAAGTGGTGCGTGATCTCTTCTGCCAACTGGAGGAAACCCAGGAGATACCGACGTTTCTGAAAGATTCAGCGCTGTCGGAGCGGGAGGAAATTCGCCGGAAGCGCGAGTTGCTGCGGTCGATGGTCGGCATAGTATCCGTCCCTCCTGATTTCGATTATCGTGAAGAACGCCGCAAGTATCTTGAATGGAAGCATCGACCTGGTGTTCGCATATGAAAGTGCTGTTCGACGTCAACGTCGTTATCGACATCTGGGGGAGCACCGACGATTTTGCCGAGTCGTACCAAGCATTCGATATCGCCTTGTTCAAGAATTTTGAGCCGTGCGTTACTTCGAGCATGGCCCCAAGCATCGTGTACTTGCTTTCTGCGCGCAAGTACCTGCCGCGCAAGGAGTCGCGCGATGCCTTCGGGTCGATAATGGAGATTGCCGAAACCCTGGATGTGATCGACGCGGATTGTCGCTGCGCCCGCGAAAGCGATATGGCGGATTTCGAGGATGCTTTGATAGCCTACACGGCTAAGCGCCACGAAGTCGATTTCATCGTCACGCGTAACAAGGCCGACTTCGCCCATTCCCCGGTTCCGGCCATGACGCCTGCAGAATTCGTCGGTCTGTACCGTCCAACCTGCTTGGAATATGAAATGGTCGATTTTTAGCGCTCCGGCGTCATAGGTGTCGTGCGCATTCGCGCTGATTTTATCGGTGCATCCATGCAACTCGGTGCCTCGTGGTACACTTTCCAACCGAATATGAACTCCGATGCGCAGGGCATGTACCGAATAGCACGCCACTTCTGCGGAAAGCGAATACCAATGGCAGATTACATCGAGGGCAAGCGTCCCGTCATCGAGGCCCTGCGCACGCAGGTGCCCATGAAGCGCGTACTTCTGGCCGACAACACGAAACGCGACAGCCTGGTAGAGGACATTCTGCGCAAGGCCAAACGCTTCGACGTTCCTGTCGTCACCGTGCCGCGCAAGGAGCTGGAAGAGAAGTCCGCTCGCGGCAGCCATCAAGGCGTCATGGCCGAGGCGAAGCCCTTCGGCTACGTCGATATCACACAGATCGAGGCCGCAGCGGCCTCTTACGCCGACAGCCATGATGGCCGTGCGATCGTGATTATCCTGGACCATCTGACCGATGCGGGCAACTTGGGTGCCATCGCCCGCAGTGCCGAGGTTGTGGGTGCTAGCGGCATCGTCATCCCGAACAAGCGCAGCGCGCGAGTGGATGCCTCCACCTACAAGAGCTCGGCGGGTGCCATCGCGCATCTTCCCGTGGCGCAGGTGCCGAACCTTATCCAGGTCATGGCGCGCCTCAAGGAACGCGGCTTCTGGATTGCCGGGGCGAGCGAGCATGCCGAAGATGTTATCTGGAAGTCGAACCTGAAGGGCAAGATCGCGCTCGTCATGGGCAACGAGGCGGAAGGGCTCTCCCGCGTGGTGAAGGAAAGTTGCGACTTCTTGGTGAAGCTGCCTATTGAGGGCGAAGTGGCCTCCCTGAACGTAGCGCAGGCTTCCACGGCGTGTATGTACGAATGGCTTCGCCAAAACTCGTAGGTTGAATTGTGGCTAGCCAGCGAAAAAAACTGCTTCTCGTCGACGGGTACAACGTGTTGCGCTCCGGTAGTCGCTATCAGCGCATCACGGGTCCCGATTACACCGACGACACTTTCAACACTGCCCGCGAGACGCTCATCAATGATGTGGTGAACTACGCCGGCCGCGATTGGCGTGCTATCGTCGTGTTCGACGGCGCGCGCAATGCGTTCTCCACGGGCGATATCCAGACAGTGGGGGGCGTGCGCATCATGTTCTCGCCGGCTGGACAGTCGGCCGACAAGGTTATCGAGAAGCTGGCCCACGACGCGCGCGAGCGTCAGGTGGAGACGCTTGTCGTTACGAGCGACGCTACCATCCAGGATACCGTCTTTGGCTTCGGCGTGGACCGCATGAGTGCTGACGGTTTCTCCCGCGAACTGGGTATGCACTACGAAGAGGCCCGCCTTGACGACACTCCGAAGGTGGCCGAGAAGAACACTGTGGCTTCTCGCATCGACCCTGCTACCTTGGCCAAACTCAAAGCCTTGCGCGACCACATGCGCTAGAGGCGTATGCTGGCAGGTAGTTGGGAGCGCGTGCGGATGCCCTCGTATCGGTCGCGCTGTCCCAGGCTTTCGATGATCCATACCGTGATTTGCTCGCAGGGGGGACCATGACAAATGTCACTGCTTTTCAATCCTCTCTATCAAAATCCCTTCTCACACGCATACGCAACCGCCGGTTGCGTAAAATGCTTACCAGACTTGCTGGTGCAACCGCTCATGCGACCGTACCTTTGAATCCGTGGACGAAAGAGAAAAGTTATGGCTCAAGCAACACGGAAGGGATCTTTCATGAACGTGGAAATCGCCCGGCGTCTCGCCGAGATGCGTCGCGACAAGGGATACAGCCAAGAGGAGCTAGCCGAGAGTCTGGGTCTCTCACGCCAGGCGGTGTCGAAGTGGGAGCGCGCGGAATCCTCGCCCGATACGGGGAACCTTATCGCGCTTGCCAAGCTATACGGCATCACCTTAGATGAGCTGCTGCGCGTCGACGACGATATTGCCGACGATGTGAAGTTCGAAGCGCGAGACAAGACGGAAAGCACCGAAGCTCAGGCGCGTACTGCTGTCGAAGTGGCAAGCGCTGCTGCCCAGGCAGCCGCCCGGGCCGCTGCCGCAGCCGCTACGGCGCAAGCGCAGTCGGCCGAACAGGCAAAGGCTGCCACTCAGGCAGCCTCGCGCGCTGCTGCCCAGGTGGCTGCCGCGACGCAGGCCCAAGCGACCGAACAGACAAAGGCTGCCGAACAAGGGGCTGTGCCCCCGCCGCCTGCCGGCTACCAGCAGCAGCCCTACGGCCAGCCCGCGCCGAGCAAGAAAAACGGTCCTTGGATGACATTCCCATACCCTGTCCTGTGTGTGGTGGTGTTCCTTCTTTCGGGCTTCTTCTTTGGTGTCTGGCACCCTGCCTGGGTGGTCTTCCTTACCATTCCGTCGTACTACTGGATCGCGCACATCATCGAAAACGATCCGAACTACCGGAAATAGGAGGGCGGACGTATGGCGAAGCTTACTTCTCAATCGTATGTGAAGATTGCGCTTGTCGTTCTGCTTACCCTGGCGTTGTTCGGCGTACTCGGTTTCGGCAGCTGTTCTTCGTGGAGGTTCTGGCATCCGGGAGGTGCCGGCCAGATGTTAGGGAGCACAAGCGTCGAAGCAACCAGCATCAGAAATATCGAAATAGACTGGGCAGCCGGTTCGGCAAGCGTGGCCGTGGGCGAGGGCGAGGGCAATGAGATAGAACTCGTCGAAACATCCAACGGCTCGCTGTCGAAGGCGCAGTCCCTGCGCTGGTCGGTGACGGGCGATACGTTGAAGGTCGATTACGGCAGCGGATGGTCTTGCATGAGCCTAGCTTCCAAGCACCTTGAGGTGCGCGTGCCGAAGTCGCTTGCGGCGAGCATGGGCCTCTTGAGCATCGACGGCGCATCCGGCGACTACGCGGTAGACGGCATTTCCTGCGACAAGCTGCAAGTCCAGCTCGCTTCGGGCAAGCTGGACGCGCAGGGCGTGCGGGCGCGCCAGCTCGACCTGGACGCAGCCAGCGGCACGATGCGCGTGCGGGGCGTGTTCGCCGAGAGTGTGCGTACGAACGTGGCTTCAGGCAAGGCTGAGGTTACCTGCGAAAGCACGTGCCCGAAAACCATCAGCGCCGACATGGCCAGCGGGAACGTGAGCATGACTATTCCTGAAAACGATGGGTTCACCTTAAAGGCCGACTGTGTCTCGGGCAGCTACAGCTTCCGCAATACGTTTGAGGTAGTGGAGGAGGGTGAGAACATCTATCGCTACAAAGACGGAGGCATTCCTATCAACCTTACTATAATAAGTGGCAACTTCCAGCTTGAAAAGGGTGTGTAAACGGGTTGCTGCTTCTTCTCGTACCTGCTTATCCCCGGCTTATCCCCAGTGACCCGGCCATGCTGCGGGGTCACTGGAATTCGTCGCTCTTAGTGCTCGAAGTTCGCCGACCAGAGGCAGCAGCGTGACTTGCCCGCGCGTTTCGCTGCGTAAAGAGCGGCGTCTCCCTGCTTGATAAGGGAATCGATGGGCAGGTCGAGGTCCTCCGTGCTTGCGATGCCGGCGCTTCCCGTGACCTCCCACGGACTCTCGGCTGCCTCGAAGTGGCCCTTCAGGGCTGCCAAGAACGCCTGTGCCTGCTCTTCAACCACCTCGAGCGGACGGTCGTCGATGACGGTTACGATAAATTCGTCCCCACCCATGCGTACTACGGTGTCGCGCGGAAATGACTGGGCGAGCAGCGTGCTTGTTGCGATGAGCACTGTGTCGCCGGCTTGGTGGCCGTAGCGGTCGTTGATGCCTTTGAAGTCGTCAAGGTCGAGGTAGAGCAGGGTGATCCGGATGCTTTTGCATGAACCGAGGTATTCGTAGAGGTAGCGCCGATTGTACAAGCCGGTAAGCACGCGCCGCCGCCACTGGTCGAAATTGCCGCCGAGCACTTCTTCTCGCGCGACGCAGAAATACTCTTCGGTCTTTGCGTTGACGTTGAGCACCGTCCCGTCGTTGTTAAGGACGATTACAGCGAAGGGCATGGCGTTGATGAGGATGTTCAGGACACTTCACCAGGTGATTCACCTCATGAGGCGATACGTCGCCCCCCCCGTTATCCGGCGTAGCATACACGTCGTTGCAAAGGCGGCTTTGGGTGTGAGGAACCCTGAACGACAAGGCCGCTATCGCCTATACATAGGAGGCAGAGTTGCCGCTCCCTGCATCGACTGCCATAATAGGTGCCCTCACCTCGACGGAATGTGTGGCGTATGGAATTCAGATCTTTGCAGGTGGCGGACAAGGATGCCGTCGATAACGTGCTTGCGCCCCTGCGGCGCAACGACTCCACGCTGGGGTGGGCTAACCTGTACTCGCTGCAAGAGAAGTACGGCCTGGAAATCTGTCTTGAAGGCGGAATGCTCTACGTGCGGCAGACGCGGCGCCTGCCGCACGCGACGGCGTATTTCCTGCCGCTTGGTGGTGCCGACCTTGTGCGCGAGGCGGCAGGGCTTGTCGATGAGGTGTGTCGTGCGGGCGGTCCCTTCTGCTTCGTCGGCATCACGCCGCAGGAAAAGCAACGGCTGGAGGTCGGGGCTCCCGGTGCCTATTCGTTCACGTCCGACCGCGCCTTCGCCGACTACCTGTACCGCACCGAGGACCTTGCTGCTTACGCCGGCCCGGGCCTTGCGAAAAAGCGTCGCGAGGTGAACAAGTTCCATCAGCTCTACGGCGCTTCCGGCATCGTTTTCGAGCCGATCGGGCTTGCTCATCTCGATGAGCTGCGCGCGTTCCAGCAGCGCTGGTTCGAGAGCAGCCGCCGCCGCGGTACCGATGAACATCCGCTGGAGCTAGAACATCGCAAGATCCTGCTGGATTTGGACCACTTCCGGGAACTCGACCTCGAGGGTATCCTCATGCGCATCGGCTCGCAGGTAGAGGGTTATGCCTACGGCAGCCTGCTTCCTGGCGGTGCCTTCGACGTCATGGTGCTGAAGGGCAACCTGGACTATCGCTATATCTGGCGCGTCCTTTTGCGCGAGCAGGCAGGTGCCGTCCTCGGCCGCGCCCCGTACCTCAACCTCGAAGAGGACCTGGGCTTTCCCGGTATGCGCGAGAATAAGATGAGCTATCAGCCCTGCGCTTTGCTCGAGAAGTTCATCGCCACCCCGCGCTAGTATCGGTGTGCTGCACATGGATCGATGCGCCCTGCGAACACCTGCACGGTGTGTCCGTGGGTGCGTAAAGCACCTAAAGCAGATAGATAAAGCAGATACCCCTTAATCGGCGCACGTGCTTAGATGCAAAGCTCTTATTGTGCTACAATTTGTAGCACAATACTGATCGAAGGAGCGTGACATGAAAAGTAAGCCTATCGGTATACGGTTCGATCCGGCAGAGCTTGAATGCATCGAGTCTTTTGCCAAAAGTCACGGTGCCACGTTTTCGGAAGTTGTGCGCAAGGGGGCGGTTGCTTATGTGCGTGACGCAGATGCCGACCGCCTGTCTCTTTCCGAGGTAGCATCCGCTGGCGTCGGCGAGGACACAACACTTTTATTTTCGCAGTTCCTCGACGATTTCCGCCATGCTCGGGACAAAGCGCGCCTTATCGAGAAGGAGCCGCAGTGGAGTGGTGACAACGAGGGCCGGTGGCCCTACGATTTGGCGGCAACGGCACACAAGCTTGCTCACGATCACGGTCTTCCCGTTCCTGCATGGGCGCTGCGTGACACGTATGTGGCACCCGAGCCCTTCTACGCGTTCAATACGCAAGACCCCGAATTCCGCGAATATTTAGAGCAGACCACTCCACGCGAGTTTAAATCCCATAATCTTTTTCTTGGTGAAAATATCTTGAGCAGGGCGTGATTGCATGTTGTCTAAAGATGATATTGAGCGCTATCTCGAGGAGATATCCCGTGCGATGGAGCACGAGGGTATACGTGGCGAAATTGTTCTGTGTGGGGGTGCTGTCATGACGATGGTCTATGATGCCCGCCCCTCCACTAAAGATATCGACGCCCTCTTCGAGCCTGCGGCAAAGATGCGTACGATTGCTGCAGAAATCGCTGAGCGTGATGGCCTTGAAAGCGATTGGCTCAACGATGGCGCTAAAGGCTTCATCGATACGTCTCGCATAGCGGTCGATACGGTTAGAGACTTCGGTGCTCTTCTCGTAAAAGCTCCCAATGCCCGGGGAATGCTGGCTCTCAAGCTGACCTCAGCACGCGAGGATAGTAAGGATGCAGCCGATGCCCTCTTTCTCATGGAGTACTTAGGCATCGAATCCGAGGAAGAGTTATTCGAAATTATCGAGCAGAATATTGCCCCACAACGTTTGACTCCACTAGCCGGTTTCTTCGCAAAAGAAATGTATCGGCACTACAGGGCGGCGCAGTAGAATTGTATAGTTCGTGCGACTGTTCTTGGTGATGGCGCCTGATGTTGTCGAAGTGCTCCAGCGAGAATACCGTCGCGGGTAGGTTGCTGCCGTGATCTTTGCAGCATCGCTGCTGTCTTCCCGAGCAGTCTTCGGGCCGTGTTTTGCAGCCTGCGGAAGAAAAAATCTGCCCCCTATTTCCCCAGTTAAAAGCCAAAATCAACAGCAAATGCACACAGTTTGTAAAAATTTTCCTTGACTCGGGCCATCTTCCGCAGTATCTTAGGAAATTGTGATTTTTTGCAGATTTACGGCTTCACTTGAAGGAGGAAAAGCCTCGTGGCTCACGCAAAAACAAGTGCCCCCACCAGCCTTTATAGGAACCGCAGAAGCTTCGCCAAGATTCCCGACGTCATGGACGTCCCGAACCTGATCGCCATCCAGACGGACAGTTTCGACTTTTTCATGGGCGAAGGTCTTGAGCATGCTTTCAAAGACATCAGCCCCATCGAGAACTCGACCAAGGACATGTGCGTCGAGTTCGGCAAGCACGAGTTCGGCGAGCCCAAGTACTCGGTTGACGAGTGCAAGGAGAAGGACGTCTCGTACCAGGCGCCGCTCTTCGTCGAGATCCGGTTCATCAACCGCGAGACTGGCGAGATCAAAGAGCAGGACGTGTTCATGGGCGACTTCCCGCTCATGACACCGCGCGGCACCTTCATCATCAACGGCACCGAGCGCGTGGTCGTGTCCCAGCTCGTACGCTCGCCCGGCGTGTACTTCGCCTCCGAGCGCGACAAGACATCCGACAAGACCATCTTCAACGCCAAGGTCATCCCGAGCCGCGGTGCGTGGCTCGAGTTTGAAACCGACAAGCGCGACATCCTCTCCGTGCGCATCGACCGCAAGCGCAAGCAGCCGGCAACGCTGCTCGTGCGCGCCCTCGGCCTGGCCGAGACCCGCGAGGAGATCATCGAGCTCTTGGGCGCCGATGAGATGGTGCTGCGCACGCTCGACCGCGACCCGGCTACTACCAAGGAAGAGTCGCTCATCGAGCTGTACAAGCGCTTCCGCCCCGGCGAGCCGCCCACCATCGACTCTGCCCGCACGCTGCTTGAGGGCCTGTTCTTTAACCCGCAGCGCTACGACCTGGCGAAGGTCGGCCGCTACAAGATCAACAAGAAGCTGGAATTCGATCCCGACTTCGAGGCTTCGACCCTCACCGATGACGACATCGTGAAGACGATGCAATATATCGTCGCGCTGCATGCCGGCACCGATGGCGCGCAAACCGACGACATCGACCACTTCGGCAACCGCCGCATCCGCACGGTGGGCGAGCTGATCCAGAACCAGTTCCGCATCGGCCTGTCCCGCATGGAGCGCGTCGTGCGCGAGCGCATGAGCATGCAGGAGCCCGACGAGATCACGCCGCAGTCCCTGGTGAACATCCGCCCCATCGTGGCATCCATCAAGGAGTTCTTCGGAAGCTCGCAGCTGTCGCAGTTCATGGACCAGACGAACCCCGCTGCCGGCATCACGCACAAGCGTCGCCTGTCGGCCCTCGGCCCGGGCGGCCTGTCCCGCGAGCGCGCCGGCTTCGAGGTGCGCGACGTCCACACGTCCCACTACGGCCGCATGTGCCCCATCGAGACGCCTGAAGGCCCGAACATCGGCCTCATCGGCTCGCTGGCAACCTATGCCCGCATCAATCCTTATGGCTTCATCGAGACGCCTTACCGCCGCATCGTCGACGGCCTCGTCACCGACACCATCGACTACCTCACGGCCGACGAGGAGGAGAAGTACACCATCGCCCAGGCCAACGAGACGTTCGACCTGGAAACGCGTCAGTTCGTCACCTACGCCGAGGACGGCTCGTTCACGGTGGACAAGAAGGTGCTCTGCCGTACGAAGGACGCCGACGGCGTGTTTGGCGAGCCCGACGAGGTGCCGCCCGCGCGCATCGACTACATGGACGTGTCGCCGCGCCAGATGGTATCCGTGGCCACCTCGCTCATCCCGTTCCTTGAGCACGACGACGCGAACCGCGCCCTCATGGGCTCGAACATGCAGCGTCAGGCCGTGCCGTTGCTGCGCCCCGACGCGCCCCTGGTCGGCACCGGCATCGAGCACCGCATCGCGGTTGATTCCGGCGAGATCCTCGTCGCCCAGAACTCGGGCGTCGTCGATTACGTCGACGGCCAGACCATCATCGTGCTGAACAATGGCGGCGAGTACGACGAGTACCTCATCCCCAAGTTCCAGCGCTCCAACCAGTCCGGCTGCATCAACCACCGCCCCCTTGTCCGCAAGGGCGACGAGGTGCAGAAGGGCGACGTGCTGGCTGACGGCCCGTCCTGCGACGGCGGCGAGCTGGCGCTCGGTCAGAACCTCATGGTGGCCTACATGCCATGGGAAGGCTACAACTACGAGGACGCCATCATCGTGTCCGAGCGCGTGGTGTCCGAAGACCTGCTCACGTCCATCCATATCTCGGAGTACGAGGTTGATGCGCGCGACACGAAGCTCGGCCCTGAGGAGATCACCCGCGAGATCCCGAACATCTCCGACGACATGATCTCCGACCTGGATGCCGACGGCATCATCCGCGTGGGCGCCGAGGTATTCCCGGGCGACGTGCTGGTGGGCAAGGTCACGCCCAAGGGCGAGACGGAGCTTACGGCCGAGGAGCGCCTGCTGCGCGCCATCTTCGGCGAGAAGGCTCGCGAGGTACGCGACACGTCGCTCAAGGTGCCTCACGGTTCTGGTGGCCGCGTCATCGGCATGAGCCGCTTCTCCCGCGCCGCCGGCGACGAGCTGGCTCCCGGCGTGAACGAGCTCGTGCGCATCTACGTAGCTCAGAAGCGTAAAGTTCAGCAGGGCGACAAGTTGTCCGGCCGCCACGGCAACAAGGGCGTTATCTCGCGCGTGCTGCCACTGGAGGACATGCCCTACTTGGCCGATGGCACCCCCATCGACGTTATCCTGAACCCGCTCGGCGTTCCCTCACGTATGAACGTGGGTCAGCTGCTGGAGAACCACCTGGGCTGGGCTGCGAAGTGGGGTTGGTCTGACGCTGAGAACACCACCGAGGTAGTAGAAGGCCCCATGCACGTGGCTACGCCCGTATTCGACGGTGCCACGGAAAAGGAGATCTCCGACGCCATCGAGAAGGCGAACCGCAACCTTATCAACATCAACCATGCCAAGTTCGGCGACCTGGCGCGCGACGAGTTCGTGCCCCAGCTGTCCCGCACCGGCAAGACGTGGCTCTACGACGGCCGCACGGGCGAGAAGTTCCGCGAGCCCATCACGGTTGGCCAGAGCTACATCCTGAAACTCGGCCACATGGTCGACGACAAGATCCACGCCCGCTCGACCGGCCCCTACAGCCTGATTACCCAGCAGCCGCTGGGCGGCAAGGCCCAGTTCGGCGGCCAGCGCTTCGGCGAGATGGAAGTGTGGGCGCTCTACGCCTACGGCGCGTCCAACGTGCTGCAGGAAATCCTCACCGTGAAGTCCGACGACACGGCCGGCCGTGTGAAGTCCTACGAGTCCATCGTCAAGGGCGAGAACATCCCGGCTGCCGAGGTACCCGAGAGCTTTAAGGTGCTGGTGAAGGAAATGAAGTCGCTCTGCCTGAACGTGGAGCTTGAGGGGCATGACCATCAAGCCATCGACGTGACCATGGGGTCCGAGAGTCAGGATGCTGGCGATCGTGCGCTGTTCGAGGCTATCGCGGCCGATGCGCGCAAGACGGAAGAGGACGCGGCGAATGCGCTCGACGACATCGCTGCCGAACTGGGAGAGCTGATGAGCGACGTCGTGGACGACAAAGATACGAACGACCTGATCGGTGAAGGAGAGGAGCGATAAATGACGACGGAATTCGACGTTAACAATTTCGACGCCCTGCGTATTTCGCTCGCCAGCGCCGAGGATGTGCGCAGCTGGTCGCGCGGCGAGGTGAAGAAGCCCGAGACCATCAACTACCGTACGCTCAAGCCCGAGAAAGACGGCTTGTTCTGCGAGAAGATCTTCGGCCCCACGAAGGACTGGGAGTGCGCTTGCGGCAAGTACAAGCGCGTGCGCTTCAAGGGCATCGTATGCGAGCGCTGCGGCGTCGAGGTGACGCGCAGCAAGGTTCGCCGTGAGCGCATGGGCCACATCGAGCTGGCCGCCCCGGTCAGCCATATTTGGTACTTCAAGGGTTCGCCTTCGCGTCTGGGCTACCTCTTGGATATCGCACCGAAAGAGTTGGAGAAGGTACTGTACTTCGCTTCTTCCATCATCACCTCGGTTGACAAAGCGGCCCGCGAGGAGGATGTGGACGAGCTGCGCGACGAGCTGGCGGCCGACCTCGAGGAGCTGGATGCCGAGCGCGATCGCCTCGTCGAGGCCACGCGCAAGCTGTCCACCAGCTACGTTCCCGAAGACGACGACTTCGTCGACGAGGTGGACGAAGACGAGCGCATGACGCCCGAGGAGGCCGACGAGGAAGTCGCCGACATCTACGAGGAGTTCAACGAGCGCAAGGCCCTGCGCCAGGATGCGTTCGACGCCTTCATGAAGATCGAGCCCAAGCAGCTCGTGCCCGACGAGGCCCTGTACCGCGAGATGCGCCTGAACTACCGCGACTACTTCACGGGCGGCATGGGCGCCGAGTCCGTGCGCGACCTGCTCGATGCCATGGATCTGGCCGTCGTGGCCGAGGAGCTGCGCGAGATCATTTCCACGGGCAAGGGCCAGAAGCGCGCCAAGGCCATCAAGCGCCTGAAGGTGGCCGACGCGTTCTTGAAGTCCACCAACAAGCCCGGCGACATGGTCCTCGACGTTATCCCGGTTATCCCGCCTGATTTGCGCCCCATGGTGCAGCTTGACGGCGGCCGTTTCGCCACGTCGGACCTGAACGACCTGTACCGCCGCGTCATCAACCGCAACAACCGCTTGAAGCGTCTGCTGGACCTGGGCGCTCCTGAGATCATCGTCAACAACGAGAAGCGCATGCTGCAGGAAGCCGTCGACAGCCTGTTCGACAACGGCCGCCGCGGCCGCCCCGTCACGGGCCCGGGCAACCGTCCGCTGAAGTCGCTCTCCGACATGCTCAAGGGCAAGCAGGG
>NZ_JAVWUP010000053.1:0-15695 GCF_036667095.1 Gordonibacter sp.
GACGAACGAACTTTTAGTCATTTTGGCAAAAAGACGAACGAACTTCTCACGATAAACACAAAACGACACACCGCAAAGTGTGTCGTTTTGTACCACCCACTTAATGATCACTTGCTGCCGTTACTTGCGTGCGCGCTCGAATCCATCCATAAACTGCACCAGCGCCTCGACTCCGGCGCGCGGCATGGCATTGTAGATGCTTGCACGCATGCCGCCGACGCTACGGTGTCCTTTGAGGTTCTCAAGCCCCGCGGCCTTGGCCTCGGCTACGAAGGCGGCGTCGAGGTCGGCGTCGCCTGTGACGAAGGGCACGTTCATGAGCGAGCGGTCCTCTTTGCGCACGGTGCCGCTAAACATGCTGCTCTGGTCGAGGTAGTCGTAGAGCAGCGCCGCCTTCTCCTGGTTGCGTGCCTGCATGGCCTCAAGGCCGCCTTGGGCCTTGACCCACTTGAATACCTTGCCGCAAATGTAGATGCCGTAGGCGGGCGGCGTGTTATACATCGAGCCCGCGTCGGCCTGCGTCTTCCATTTCAGCATGGTGGGCGTGCCTTCGAGCACGTCTTCGCGGATGAGGTCCTCGCGGATGATGGAGATGACCACGCCGGCCGGACCGATGTTCTTCTGCGCGCCGCCGTACATGACGCCGTAACGGGTGATATCCACCGGCTCGGACAGAATGCACGACGACACATCGGCCACAAGATCCTTGCCCAAGGTGTTAGGCAGCGTGTGAAACTTCGTGCCGTAGATGGTGTTGTTCTCGCAGATGTGCACGTAGTCGGCATCCGGAGACACGTCCAGATCGGAGCAGTCGGGAATGTAGGAGAACGTCTCGTCGGCGCTCGATGCGATAGCGCGCGCATCGCCGAAGATCTGCCCTTCCTGCCAGGCCTTCTTCGCCCACGCGCCCGTGATGATGTAGTCGGCCACGCGATTTTTCATGAGGTTCATCGGCACGGCGGCAAACTGCTGCGACGCGCCGCCCTGCAAGAACAGCACTTGGTAATTGTCGGGAATGCCCATGAGTTCGCGCAGGTCGGCCTCGGCAGCCTCAATGATGCCCGTGTACGTCTTGGAGCGATGGCTCATCTCCATGACGGACATGCCCGCGCCCCGGTAGTCCAGCATCTCGTCGGCAGCCTCCCGCAGCACCTCCTCCGGCAAGACGGCGGGACCTGCTGAAAAGTTGTACACCCTGCCCATGCGCACTCCTTACGTATCGACGATGCGTTTTGCCCGATGCCCTGCCCTAGATACGGTGCCGTCGGCTTCGAACCGCGCGGCGCGCCCTGTCCTCAAGCAAGGTTTGGCTTTGGGGAAGCATTGTACTATGCGCCCACCGCTTTAGCGCGCTAAAGGCGAAAAGACCAGCAGGCGGTGCGCGTCCGTTCAGGAAGGGCGGTGCAAGGCAACTTGTCGGTTCGCTGACTGATCGGCCAAGTACGGGAAACGGTTACCCTCATCAGGTCCCAACCTCAAGCATACCCTATAGAATCCCCGTTGTACCCCTCGAAAAAGATGCAAAAGCAAGTCGGAGAGCAGATCTCGAACCCGCACCGCCAGCTCATAAGGAAGGAGGCAAGCATGCCCTACCGTGGATTTCCCTATTTCGTCGCCGAGAGTATCGGAGCCAATCGGAGCAACAGTCCTTACGCCTCCGAGCGGCACGCGCTGCCCGACCGCAGGCACGGCGTGCGCTACACGGCATCCCCGCGTAGCGAGCGGCGGGTATCTCCCCATCGTCCTTGCGACACGGTCTGCCCATCCCAGGCGCACGGTGCGCGCGCCCACACCAAACTGGCGATCTCCGATGTCCAGCCTTTGCGTGTACTTGCTGCCGTGTTAGTCATGGCATTGGTGGCGCTGGCATGTGCGCTTGCGGGCATAGGTATAGCCCACCTGCTTACCGGCGCCGTAGACAGCGCCCTCCTTGAAGAGCAGGCCCCCTTTGCAAACGCAGCCAGTCCAGCGAACGCCTCTCTCAGCACGCCTCCATCTGCCTGGAAACAGGGGACGGTACCGCAGCTCTATCTTGCAGATACCCAATGGTCAGCACGCCCCTACGGTTCCAGCACAATCGGCAACATCGGATCGGCACCTTTGTGTCTTGCCATGGTGCATATCGACCTGACCGGCGATACCGCAACCGGCCCCATTGAGATGGCCTCGCTCGCACAACGTCGAGGATACGCCGACCATGCCGACGCGAACGCGCTCCTTACCGACGGTGCAGCGGAGGTCGGGCTTGCTGCACAGCCTGTCGCAGCCAGCGAGCTGGATATCCGCCGTCACGTGAACGCAGGACGCCCCCTTATCTGCGCTTTGAAGTCGGATGATTTCGGAGGACGCACGACCTGCATCGTACTCAGCGGCATCGACGAACGCGGCCGTCTGGTCATCGTCGATCCCAGCAACATTGAGCGCACCGCGCAGCGCTGGGGCTTCGACGACATCGTGCAAGCAAGTACCGGCCTTTGGGCTTACACCTTGGCTGACTGACGAGACGAGAGCCCTTCCCAGCATACCTCTTGGGGCTCGTCTATGGGCATGATAGGGGTTTACCGCCATGCGTTCAACCAAGCAGCGAGGTCATGGTGACCATCCGTGGCGATCGCGTCCCTTGCACTCCCAAGAAGACCTTGCAGAGCAGATCGCACTTCCTGCTGCAAGCGACAATGCAGCTATTCGCAAGAATCGTCGCTTTCCACCGTACGGAACCCGCCTTCATCGGCACACCAAAAGGGCTCCCCGACAGCTAGCCGAGGAGCCCGCGCGAACGAACATGCACCGCACATCGGAGGCCGATGCATCCGATCGTATCCTAAAACTTACAGTCCCAATACCCCACACATGAACGGCACCCACAGAACCATCGTCACGCAGAAGATAACAGCGGGGATCACGCCTGCTTTGAACATATCGCCGAACGTGTAGTATCCCTCGCCGTAGGTCACAATCAACGTTGGGTTCACGGGTAGCAGGAAGTTGCCTGCCACGATGAACGCAAGCAGCATGGTCGGTACAGCTGCGGACACGCCAACCGCCGCGCACACGCCGATCAAAATGGGAAGGAACAGGCTCAAAATAGCCGCACCAACCGGAGCAATCGTGTGCAACAGATACACAAATATAACGGTAACCAGCAAGAATAGCGTGAAGTCGAGCGAGGTCACGCCGCTGCTCATGAACAAGTTCGTAATGAACTTATCCGCACCACTGGCCGAGAACATGCCGCCGATGGAAAGCACAGAACCCATCATAAGGATGATCGTCCACGGAACCGCCTTGCTGAACTCGTCCCACGTGAGCAGGTTGACACCGGGAATGAACATGATAGCCAAACCGATGATGGCAACCGTTGTCACATTCAAAATCGGGAACCAGCTGCCGAGAATCCACAACACGGGAAGAGCAAGGATCATAACGAGAGCGCGGATTTCGTACGTCGTCGGCTTACCGGCTTCAGCGGCCTTTTCGCGCAACGCGTCGAAAGCAACCTTCTCAAGCGGTTCCGGCTTCAGTATTTTGACGATACTGATCCAGCACAAGGGAATGCACATGACGGCAATAGGAAGACCGACCAATATCCAGTCTAGGAAGCTAATGGTCTGTCCGGTTGCCTGCTGCAAAAGACCCATAGCCAACACGTTAAACGAGCTACCGGCTGGCGTAACCACGCCGCCGATAACCGCAGCGATAGGAATGGCTATCATCATGCACTTGCCGAGATTTGATTTGCCGGGCTGACAGTCGGCTGCACGCAACACGACATAGGCAATACCCATGAACAATACGGCCGCTGGAACGTCGGACATGACGGTCGAGATAAGACCCGTACCAATCATGAACGCCAAAATGAGCTTTGACGAACTGTCGCCCGTAAGCCTGAACAGGCGAGCTACCAAACGCACGCCCCACTGCGTCTTAGCGAGCAAAGCGGGCAGCGAGAAGATGGCGATAACATAGAATACTACCGAGGCGCTAAACCCGCCGAACGCCATCTTGTAGTCGGCTGCTCCCACGACCACCGCCATAACCAACGCCAAGATACCCGTCACGCCCACAGGGAACGTACCGCACACCCACAAGCATACAGCGAACAAGAGCACGCCGATGACCATGATGCCCTGATGCGTGATGTCGGCCGTCTCAGGCATGAACGACGCGATGATCAGCACGGCCAAACCGAGCACCAGGCCGAGCCCCTTCTTGTTCAAGAATCCCTCTTTGCTAAAGAACTTGACTAACGCTTCCTGTGCCATAGGTCTCTCCTCCTTAAAGAAAGAACGTGGCAAATCCCCTGACAAGTAAGCTGCGCCCTCAATGCCTCCTTCCCCCAAGCACGCAACCGAAGCGATTTCGGCGTAGCGGTCCCCTTCCGCCTCGAGCATTCGCTCGCGGCGGAAGGACAAGCACGCCCCTGTGATCTCGCGGTTCGCCGCAGAGGGTGAACCGGTGACTTCAACGATTACCCTAACCAGCTACGTACAGTTCCACCGGCCCCATGTTGCGGTCCTCCTCGACCGTGGAGGCCTCGATCACGCGTGTGAGGTAGCCTTCGGCCTCGACGTAGACGCGCCAGCGGGCCGCGGGCACCTGGTGGAACCAGAAGTCCCCGAACTCGTCGGCCTCAGCAGCCATGACCTCGCCCGTCTCTGCGTTTTCAATAGTCACCTTGGCACCGACGATAACCTCGTCAGCCTCCGGATCGATGACGATGCCGGCCAAGAAGCGCTTGGGCAGGTTCAGGTAATAGACGCGCGGACGGTCGCCTTCGCGCCCAGCCACCAAAAGCTCTCCTGCGGCAATTTCGGCAGCAAAGTCGTCTTCCTCGCCAAAGCGAATGGCCTCGTGCGGACACACGTCCACGCAGTGCGGAATCTGGCCTGCATCTACGAGATGCGCGCAACCGGTGCATTTCTGCGGTAGGTCGAGCACCTCGTTGTAGAAGATGGCGCCATAGGGACACGCTTCTACGAGTTCGCGATGCCCAACAGCCTTTTGCGGATCCACAATCACGAGGCCATCATCACGCTTGTAGACGGCTTCGGGTGCCACCTGCATGCAAGGAGCCTCGTCGCAATGCTGGCACAGGTGCAGCACGTAGGTGATCTTGACCTTCGGCACCTGGCCGCGCACCTGCTCATCGATACGGCACCAGAACTGACCGGTGTCGGGCTGGGGTTTGGCGATGGGCGACCAGTCATTGTCGACGTGTTCGTCCTTGCAGGCTATCTGGCAGTTGCGGCAGCCGTTGCACTTGGCGGCATCGAACAAGAATACCTTTCCCATGGCTATTTCCCTTCCCCTTCGTCGACGACGCGCGCGGTGGCTACCAGGCCGCAATCCGGATCGTAGTCGCGCCCGAACGCCTCGGGGTACTGGCTTGCCAGCGCCAGCACGTCCACTTTCTCGATGTTCACCAAAAATCCGCTGGTCACTTCGCCGTACGCGTGCTCGGACGTCGTGGCGTAGGGTGCGATGAGGTTGTTCGCGCCGCCGCGGTCCAAACCGCCGCGGCCCAGTACTACCGAGTCCACGCGGCTTCCATGGTCCTGGTACACCACGCCGGGCATGATACGCTCGGTCACGCGCACGCCGCCCATGACGGCTCCACGCTCGTTGTACAGCTTCACGATGTCGCCCGTCTTCATGCCCAGCTTGCCGGCATCTTCGGGGTGCACCCACACCGGCTCGTACTTGTAGCCGTCGGGGCCGGTCACTTTCACGTACTCTTCCATCTCGCGGAACCACGTCACGTCGTCGAGGTTCGCATGCACGCGCCACCGGGGGTGGTTCGACACCAGCAGGAAGGGGTACTCGCGCCCGCGCGCCAGGTGCTGGCGCTCCTGGTGCCCCGCACCCTCGTCGACCCAGTGCGGGATGGGGCCGCGCTCCTTGTCGTCGGGGAACTGGGCCGCAAGCGTGGTCGAATAGTACTCCAACTTACCCGACGGCGTCTGGAGCGGATTCCCCTCGGGGTCGTCGTGGAACCGGCAAAGGCCAGCCGGCATGTCCTCCCAGCCCTCCTTAGTCGGGAAGGCGTAGTACTGCTTTTCCTTGAACTCCTCAAAGTCCATTTTCTTGGCGGCTCCCGTGTTCTCGAAACCGGCCTGGATGTACTCGGCGCAGGTCTTGCCGCCCATGTAGCGCTCGAACAGGTTCTCGTAGATGCCGCCGAACTTCTCCAACGCCTTGGCAACCTCGCCCACGGCCTCCATATCGGACTTCGATTCCAAACGCGGCTTGATGGCCTGGCGCTCGTAGTACACGAGATTCCACTGGCCGTTGTCGGAGTCGGTACCGATGTCCTCGGTCTCGAACTTCGTGTTCGTGGGCAGGATGACGTCGGCGAAGAAGCAGTCGTTTTCCATCCACGGATGCTGCACGATGATGAACTCGATGGACTCGTGGCGCAAGGCCTCCTGCATCTCGTTGCCGCCGTTCCAGCACGTCTCCCAGCACGGCGTGTCCGACCATATCATATGCAGGCGCTCGTTGCCCTCGAGCGGGAACGTGTAGGGTCCGTTGAACTGATCCTCGCGCGGGAACCCGGCACCGATATGGCCGTACCACGAAACCGGCGGATTCATGATGGCGGAGGGAATCATGGTCTTGGGGATAAAGCTCTCGGGGAAGCTGCGGTACCAGCCGCGATACGCCGGGCTGCAATCGGGAATCTCCACCGACGGCGGCAGCGGCGTAACGGTGTCCATGCCATAGAGCGTCCACTCGATGAACTTGAACTGGTTGGCGCCGGGCTTGCCCACGCCCTGCATGCCCAGCAGCGCCACTTCGAGGCGTGCGGGCTCATGCGCGTAGCACGAGCGGATATAGGAGCCGCCGTTGCAGTGCGCGATAGACACCGCGTGCTTGGCCCAGTAACGGGCGAAGGCCTTGATGGTGTAGCCCGGCACGCCGCAGATCTTCTCGGCCCACTTCGGCGTCTTAGGAACGCCGTCCTCGCCGCCCATGACGTAGTACTTGAAGTTCTCGAAGCCCACGGCATGCGTGTCAAGATACTCCTGGTCAAAGAGGCCTTCCTTGATCCACGTATAGGCGATGGCCAACTGAAGCGCGGCATCGGTGTTCGGCTTGACCGGAATCCACTTGTCGCCGTGCACAGCGTTGGTGTAGTTCACGTCCGGAGAGATGTGGATCTGCTTGATCCCTAAATCGGTGAACCAGTAGCACAGACGGCTGGCCAAGTACCCGCCCCATCCCAGCGGCGTGGTCTCCACGTCGCAGCCCCAGAACAGCACGGCGTCGCCGTTTTCCGCGACATCCTTGATGACGTTGTTCATCTGAGAGTTCTGGCCCAGCGGGTCCATGCCCCACATGTGCTTGGCACCCCAGTACCAGCCTTCCCAACTGTCGGGCTGGCGCGTTTGCAGCGTGTAGGAGCCGATGAGGTCGAACATGCGGCTTTGGCAGCCGTGCGGCGCATGGACGAACTTCGTCTCGCCGTGACCGTCCAGCTCGCACAGGATCGACGCCGGCCCGTATTCCTCGTGCACGCGCTTGATCTCGCTAGCGATGAGCGAACACGCCTCGTCCCAGCTCACGCGCACATATCCGCTCGTGCCGCGGTTCTGGGGGTTGCGCTCGCCGTTCGGGTCCCAGTCCACGCGACGCAGGGGGTACGGGATGCGGTTCTTGGAATACACGCGCTTCTTGTAGCACAGTGACAAAGGCGAGATAAGCGTCTTGAAGCCCGGCTCGAATGTCTGGCCTCGCGCCTCAATCTTCCAGGCGTTCAGCTCCTCGGGGGTCTGGTGCTCGTCGAAGTGCAGCGGTCGGATGCGCAGGATCTTGTCGTTCTCTTCGTCGATGTCGACGGAGCACGCGTTCGTGCCGATGCCGAAGCTGTTGAAGCCCAAGCCCTTCACGATCGACGTGCCTTTTACGTTTTTCGTCATGCCCTCTCCTTTCGATTCCTCAGCAGCGCCGAATGCCAGATTCCCCTCCTAGCCGGGATGGCAGCGCGAATGTCCGACAGGTGCGCTCGTAAGCGGATGCGGCCGATCAATCCCCTCGACCGCTCCGGCATTTAGTTCGCAGCAGGCGACTTGGGTACCGGCGGGGCACTGGGGGCCTTCGGCACCGACGGAGCAGAAGGTGCAACAGGGACACCGGGTGCCGGAGGAGCCGTCGGCGCGCCAGGGACGGACGGGATGCCGGGAGCCGGTGCTGCCTTCGCTCCACAGTTCGGGCATTCGTCGAGTTTCGGATCTACCTCGGCCCCACATTTCGGACATTTCACAGGACCTTGGTCTACGGTAGGCGGTCTGAAGCACATACCCTGTCTCCTTCTCTCGAGTGTGTTCTCATATGTTGCGAAGATATGGTGCACAACCCCCTCCGCAACGAAGAAGAGCATAGATGTTCTGGAAAAATTCCGTGTCGGGTGGTAATGTTGAAAAAGGGCAAACCTCGGTTTTCCGATCAGAAGTTTGTCATTCTACTGGTATGACAAGGGGGATTCATGCAGGTCGCAGGATCATCTACCGCAAAGATCCAAGAGGGGACGCCACCCGCCCTCCTTTCCACCTACGTTTTGGCAGGCATAGGATTCGGATGCATGATAGCCTGGGACCTCATCGGGATATTCAGTCCGGCACTGTCGCTGCTATCCTACGAAAGCGCCTCTCAGAGCATCATCTTGCGCGCCGTGAGCATAGCCGCCATCGCCATAGCCTACGCGGTGTGCAAGCTTCAGGCCGACTGGGTCTTCGAGCATCGCACCCGTCTGGCCGTCGTAGCCACGGTGCTCTCGCTCACGGTCGTGCTGAACGCCGTGTTGCATCGGTTCGTAGACGCTCCCGACACGTTCGCTATCCTCGCCTGGGTGCTGTTCGGCATCGGCGACGGCGTGCTGTGCATCGTCTGGTGCGCCTACCTCAGCCTCATCCCCACCCGTCGCACTGGGGTAGCCGTGGCAGGAGGCGCCGCCATGGGCACCGTACTGTTCGTCATGGCAGCCACCGCCTCACCCATCGGCGTGAGCCTGGGCGTTATCGCTTTCCTGCCCTTGGCGTCCCTCGCCATGCTCGTGCTCCTGATGCGCCAGGTCCCCTCCGAGAAGACCGAAGCCGCGAAAACCTATCAGAAGATCCCCGCTCTTTCCGTGCGCGCCTCGCTTTCCGTCGGTGCGCATGGCACGGTGTACGGGTTCATCTCGGCATGCATGTGCCTAATCAGCCCGGAAGCCGCCATTATCGTGGGAGCAAGCGGCATTGCGAGTTGTCTGGGTGCAGCCATCCTGTCGTACCGCGCGCCCAAAACCGACTGGGACAACAGCGTGGTGCAGCGCCTGTCGCTGCCGATCATCGTTATCGGGCTGCTGCTCATGCCGCTCCTGGATACGACGGGGCAGATCGTATGCGGCTGCCTCGTGAACAACGCGCTGGCCTTCACCGCCGTCATGACCTGGAGTACCGTAAGCGTCGAGAACGCCGAGTTCCATCTCCACCCTGTTGCACGCTACGCGGCGCGGCAGGCGCCGCTCTGGGTCGGGTTCCTCGCGGGCACGATCGTCGCTTTCGTACTGGGCGTCGTGCTCTCGTTCGACCAACGTGCCGAGAGCCTGGCCACCGCCCTCCTCGCCGGCATCGTCGTCGTTGCATTCTCCATCTACGGAGCCAACGACACGGCTACAAAGGCCCAGCTCGAGGGACTTTTAGCAGAGGATTCCCCTCAACCGCACGAGTCGGAGGGCGCACCCCCTGCCCTTCCGCAGGCGCATTTCCACCAGCGCTGCGACCGCGTTTGCGACCGCCATGACCTCTCGCCGCGCGAGGCGGAGATATTCTTCCTGCTGGCGAAGGGGCGCAACGCGAAATTCATCCAGGAGGAGCTCTGCATCAGCTCGTCCACCGTGAAGACGCACATCTACCGCATCTACCGCAAGATGAACATCAACTCCCAGCAACTCCTCATCGACGCCGTCGATGCCGAGACGAAGCGCTGACCCTGCCCGCACCCCGCTTCCGTGATCGGTTTTCCCGATAGGTCATCGGGAAAGCAGCAAGCCGCTTGTGCAACGCGGCTCCTATAATCGAGGCATCGTTGGACCCAGAGCGTTGTTGGACAGAAACGATGACTAGGAGGATTCATGGATGCAGGCCAGATGAACGACCAGGGGACCGCGGGCATACCCGAGCCGAAAACCCAAGACGATCCGACCGGGCGTGAGTGGACGTGGGAAGAGGACGGCATGACCGTGCTGCGCACGAACGCGCGCACCGGCCCGGGCTGCCACGACAACTGCGGCGTATTGCTCTACGTGAAAGACGGGGTGCTCGAGAAGATCGAGGGCGACCCTGAGAACCCCTTCAACCAAGGACGTCTCTGCCCGCGGTGCTTGGCCGTGAAGGAGATGCTCTACCACAAGGACCGCCTGAAGTACCCTCAGAAGCGTGCCAAGGAAGACCGCGGCAAGAACACGTTCGAGCGCATCTCGTGGGAAGAAGCCTACGACATCATCGAGCGCGAAATGCGCGCCGTCATCGACCAGTACGGCGAAGAGGCCATCTGGGTGACACAGGGCACCGGCCGCGACATCAATGGCTACGGCCCGCTCATGGCGCAGTACTTCGGCACGCCCAACTACGGCACCGGCTTCCTGTCGGGCATCGCCTGCTACGGGCCGCGCATCTTCTCCACCGCGCTCAAGAGCGGCGGCCTGTTCGTGTGCGACTACTCGCAGTTCTTCCCCGAGCGCTACGACGACCCGCGCTGGGAGGCTTCCGAATATATCCTCATCTGGGGGAACAACCCGGTTGTGGCCAACTCTGACGGCATGCTGGGGCATTGGATCGTCGAATCGATGAAGCGCGGCAGCAAGCTTATCGTCATGGATCCCACGCTCACCTGGCTGGCCGGCAAGGCAGACGTGTGGCTCCAGGTGCGTCCCGGCACCGACGCCGCGCTGGCGCTGGCGCTGTGCGACCAGATCATCAAGGACGACCTCTACGACCACGAGTTCGTGGACTGCTGGTGCTACGGCTTCGCCGAGTTCGCCGAGCACGTGAAGCAGTACCCGGTAAGCCTGGCCGCCGAAACTTGCGGCGTGCCAGAAGACCTCATCGTTGAGGCCGCCCGAAAGATCGGTGCCGCAAAATCCTGTTGCCTGCAGTGGGGCGTGGCTATGGACCACACGTCCGAGGGATTCATCACCGGCATGGCCTGCTTCGACCTCATGGCGCTTACCGGCAACTTCGAAAACCCCGGCGGCATGCTGCTCTCCGAGCCCTGCTTCGGCATGGCGGTGACCTCGTCGCCGCGCGGAGACCAATGGGAAGCGTGCACCCCGCCCATCCCGCATCCCGAGCGCAAGAACCACGGCGGCTACAAGCCGCTCGAGGCCATGAACGGCATCAGCCCCGACGCGCTGCTCGACTCCATGGAAACCGGCGAGCCTTACAAGATCCGCGCCATGTGGATGCAGACGAACAACCCCATCACCTGCATGGGCGCCGCCCCTCAGCGCATCCTGCCGGCGCTGCAGGGCATGGACTTCAACGTGGTGGTGGACCTGTTCCTCACGCCCACAGCATTGGCCTGCGCCGACGTGCTGCTGCCTGCCGCGTGCTTCGCCGAGCGCATCGGCATCACGGGACATCAGCCCTACGCCCTCGGAGCCATCGCTCAAGCTATCGAGCCGGTAGGCGAATGCAAGTCCGACCAGCGCATCATCTACGAGATGGGCAGCCGCTTCGTCACCGACGAGTACAAGCTCTGGGACGACGAGCACAGCTTCTACGACTATCTGCTGCGCAAGACCGGCTTCACCTACGACTCGCTCAAAGAGCGCGTGTGGGCCTATCCGGAATTCGAGTACTATAAGTACAAGACGGGCAAGCTACGTCCCGACGGCACGCCGGGCTTCGCCACCTCGACCGGGCGCTACAACTTCTACTGCCCCGAGATGGCACGCTTCGGATTCTCGCCCTTCGCCACCTACGAAGAGCCGCCCGAGAGTCCCGTATCCGCGCCCGATTTGGCCAAGGACTACCCGCTCGTGCTCACCACCGGTGCGCGCACCTGGGGCTTCTTCCACTCCGAGCATCGCCAAAGTCCCTCCATGCGCCGCATCCATCCCGATCCGCAGTTCCTCGTGCATCCGGAGACGGCTGCCGCCAACGGCATCGCCGACGGCGACTGGTGCGTCATTGAGAACCATCTGGGCTCGGCCAAGATGCGCGCCCACACCACGCTGCGCATCCGCAAGGACACCGTGTCGGCCGACCACGCCTGGTGGTTCCCCGAGCGCGACCCCGGGGATGGAACGCTGTTCGGCGTGATGGAAAGCAACATCAACCAGCTCATCCCCATGCGGCCGGGCAAATCCGGACTCGGTGCCTCGTACAAGTCCCAGCTGTGCCGCATCTCGAAGGTAGAGGAGTAAGCCATGCGCAAGATGATTCTCGTCGACTACGAATACTGCACGGGCTGCCACACCTGCGAGGTCGCCTGCCAGCAGGAGCACGGCCTCGAAGCCGAGCAGTTCGGCATCAAGCTCGCCCAGATCGGCCCCGACCAGATCACCGATCGAAAGTGGCAGTACGAGTTCGTGCCCATCCCCACCGATCGCTGCGACAAGTGCGCCAAGCGCCAGGCTGCGGGCAAGGTGCCCACCTGCGTGCAGCACTGCCAGGCAGGGTGCCTGTACTACGACACGCTTGAGGGGCTCGGCGACCTTCTGAGTAAGAAGAAAGTGGCGCTGTTCACCTGATCGACGCCTGAAGAAGCGTCGAGAACGAACGGGCGGGGACCTCATGGTCGCCGCCCGTTCCCTTTGCTCCGCTATGCCTCAAGGTCGCGCAAGGGAAGCGCCTCCGCGCCTTTGCGCGACAGGAAATCAGCTTTCTTGAAACTGCTTGTATCGCGTTTGAGGAACTCGGCAAACGACAGCAGAGCCTCGGTCTCCTTGGACTTCTTCCACAAAGCCCCCGCATGCAGCGTCATATCCAGGTCTTCCATGGGCACGAACACGATGTTGCCGCCTCCGAACACATCGAGGTGATCCAACGCCAAGGCGACCGCTCCCTCGGCCACCAACGTTGCCATCAAAGAGCCCACGTCCTTCATGTCCTCGATAATGCGCACGCTCACGCCTGCATTGTTCAGCTTGATATTCATCTGGCCAATTGTGTTCTTCGCGCGGTTGAAGCGCGCCGCGATGACGCGCTCCCCGACCAAATCGGCCATGCGCACGCTCTCGCGATGCGCCAAGTGATGGGTCGCCGGCACCGCCAGCTGATAGCTGTCATCGTACAAGCGGCAGCCCCCGTACTGGGCACCCTTAGCCTCCTTGGAGAACAGGGTGAGCCCCATGTCGATGTCGTTCCTGTTCAAGGACGGCTGTATCTCGCCGATCTCCAGCATGCGAAACCGAAAGTCCACCTCGGGGTGCAGCGTGCGGTAGCGACGGCACACCAAGGGAAGGAACGCCCCGAAAGAACCCATGAGAAACCCTATCCGGATGACCGTCGATACGCCGTCGCGATACTGCGAGAGGCGGTCGAGCGCATGCTCGTAGTCCTCCACGATCCGCTGTGCATCCTCTTGGAAGAGGCGGCCCGCCTCGGTCAATCTGACAGAATGGCGGTCGCGCACGAACAGGCACGTGTCCAGCTCCTTCTCCAACCGGGAGATATGGTCGCTCAAGACCGACTGGGACACAAAGAAACTCTTGGCTGTCTCCGTGAAGCTCAAGTTCGTCGTGAGCAGTAAAAACTCGTACAGCGTATCTACCCGCATCGATCCCCCTCGTCCGAAAACCCCTTACGCAGCCTTACTGCACACTCACCAGCCGGCTCTGGTAGGCCACGTGCACGCACGCACCGTGCCCCTCCCGCTCGACAACCCCCGAAAGCGCGTCGCCGGGCATGCGGTAGGTGTTGTTATTCTGCGAGATATGCATGGCCACCACCTGCTCGAGCCGGTTTCCCAGCAGAAGGGCCAGCTCGTCTGCGGCCTGCACGTTCGACAAGTGCCCGAAATCGGAACCCACGCGCCGCTTCACCGGATACGGGTACGGGCCGTCGGCGAGCATCTGCACGTCGTGGTTGCTCTCCAGGGCCAGAAGGCGCACGTCGAGCAACGCCTCGTGGGCCTCCCCGGTCACGATGCCCGTGTCCGTCATGAGGCCCGCCGCATCGCCGTCGGCAGCCTCGATGCGAAAGCCGCAGGAGGATGCGGCGTCGTGGGAGGTGCGAAACGGATGCACCGACAAGCCGGCCAGCGACAGCATTCCCCCGATATCCAGGCTGCGCACGTCATGGGACCCCTCAAGCGCACGGAGCTCGGAGCTTTCCGCGCGAACGGCGCCGTCAGCGTACACCGCAGGCGCCGTCCCCTGCTTTGCCAGGCCGCGTAGCACCACGCCCAAACCCTTGGTGTGGTCGGTATGGTCGTGGGTGACCAGGATGGCGGCCAATCTCGCGGGGTCGAACCCAGCCTCATCGCAACGGGTGAAGAAATCGCGCTTGCAGATGCCGCAGTCCACCAAGATACCCTTGCCAGTGGCCGCATCCTCGATGACGGTCGCATTGCCTCGGCTGCCGCTGGCAAGCACATGCAGCTTGAGCCTTCCCGCGCCCACAGGAGACACCGGCGTTTGGTCGTTGGCAACGGCGACAATCCCCGAAGGCGCGAAAAGCGCGTCAGCCGCACTTTTCACCGCATGCTTGTCGGCAGCGCGCCGAGCCTCGATCTGGCCCCTCGAAAGAACCTCGTCAAAAGATATATCCACGCAGTTGCTTCCTGTTCTTACGTAACGTCCTCGCCTCAACGATTGTACCCGATAAGCGCCCTGCCCGGACGGACCTCTGAAAAGAATGCAGGTCGTCTTTCCAGAGGTCTTTCCAGCCAGGTTGCCTCTTATATTAAAAAAGAAGTGCTACCTGCTCACTTTAAGCGTAGTACGCTCAAGAGCAACCCAGGCAGCTGCAAGCGAACAGATACGTGCAAAAAAATCATTGCGTTTTTCATGCATAACCGCCGCAGCTTGATCTATCCAACAGCCAAGATGATGCTCGATAAACAAAGCGCGCCACGAACGGTAATACAAAGCTGAAGCGTCGGCATACGCAGCAGCTTTAGCCTCAGCCTGCGCGATTGCAGCAAGAAAGGCCAACTCACTTGCGAGGCTGTCGGGACGCAATGCTTGAATGACCAGCAAATAGCCAGAAAGCAACGTGTAGTCAAATCCCATGACGCGATAGCATTTCAATACATGATCGGAGTTGATATCCTCCGGTGGACCAAAGTATCGGACCCCGCCAACGATAGTCGTAGATCGGATACGACTTTCACTGAGAGGCACAAACGAGGAACTTGAGGCGACAAACATACAATCGTAGAATTGCTGCATGAGCACTTCATCTACAACATCGTGATCGAATTCACTCACGTCAAGGAGGGCGGCAACGTGTTTCACATCGGACAAGATGCGATCATTAGGGGGGTTGAGTAGTACTTCAGCAAGAGTTTCATAGATAACCGCCGCAGCCTTCGCTTCCTGCGCCACAGAATTCAATTCAGTATCGAACATGACTTCTAGCGTCGCATTCACCTGCGTAAGCTCCGGTTTTCTCAGGGGATGCGCGTCAGCTCTGGGCAGCTTTTCGTCAAGGATTGGTTCCATCGATGCCTCCAGTTTTTCTCTTTCTGTATCTTAAAAAAGCTAA
>NZ_JAVWUP010000054.1:0-15635 GCF_036667095.1 Gordonibacter sp.
AAAGCCCTCTAACGAAGAAGTGAGTGAGGCCTTAGCGGCGTTTCTCAGCAATAGATCTTGACACAGGTCAGTCTACGTTTGGTCGTCGCTGTGCTTGATGGTGCTTGGTTACCAACAGACGCTCTACGCTGAGGTGACGGCTAAAACTAAAGAAATGGCAGAGCGCACCCTGAGAATTTATAGGTTATATCCACCGGGGTTGCTAACCTGCCATCGCCATGAATCGCAGCACATTTCGTCGAGACCGTATTGGGCTTTCCAGCCCATAAGCTTTTCTGCTTTGGCCGACGAGGCGTAGCAGGTTGCAATATCTCCTTTTCGTCGAGCAGTAATCTTGTAGGGAATACTCTTGCCGCTTGCTTTTTCGAAGGCATGAATTACCTCAAGCACGCTGTAGCCTTCGCCGGTACCTAAATTGAAGATGTCGATTCCGGGGTGAGTCGCCATGCGTTCAAGCGCTTTTAGATGCCCTTCTGCTAGATCGACCACGTGTACGTAATCTCTAATTCCCGTTCCGTCCACGGTGTCGTAATCGTCTCCGAAAACTCTCACAAAATCACGGCGTCCAGCAGCTGTTTGAGCAACGTAGGGTATAAGGTTGTTGGGGATTCCGCAGGGGTCTTCGCCAATCAGGCCCGAGGGGTGCGCTCCGATGGGGTTGAAGTAGCGAAGCAACATGACGCGCCAGTCTTCATCGCTTGCTTGTAAGTCGGCAAGCACTTGCTCGAGCATGCTTTTTGTTTGTCCGTAGGGGTTAGTAATCGAGCCCTTGGGGCATTCTTCGGTAATAGGCAAAAACGCGGGGTCGCCATAAACGGTTGCAGAGGATGAAAACACGATATTTTTCACGTTGTGTTTACGCATGACCTCACACAACATCAAAGTGCCTGCGCAGTTGTTCCAGTAGTATTCCATCGGTTTTTCAACCGATTCGCCAACGGCCTTAAATCCGGCGAAGTGGATGACGGCATCGATCGATTCTGCCGCAAATACCGCATCAAGAGCGTCTTTGTCAAGGATATCAACTTCGTAGAAAACCGGTGCTTTTCCGGTGATAAGTTTAATGCGGTCGAGGGCTATTTTGCTTGAATTGCTCAAGTTGTCGACGACGATAACGTTGTAGTCCGCCTCTAATAGTCGAACGCAGGTGTGGCTTCCGATGAATCCGGCACCGCCAGTAACGAGGATATTCTTGTAGGTGCAGCCCATATGCTCTCCTTGTGTCGGGTGTGTGCGGCAGGTCCTGAATTCTCATTATACCAAGGTATATGGCTTCTGTGCTTGGTTCGCTGCTAGTCGCCACGCTGTGGCGGGTCGGTGGGGGAGATTGCGGGAATAGCGATAGCGCGGGGGCTGGCGTGCGCTGGCTGGTGTACCGATCATGCCGAGCACCGAGTGGTGAACAAGATCAGGGCGAAGTTAATCCTCGAACGTCACGCAAAAGGTGAGTCGCGAAAGTTCATTGGGGGCTTAGGATTGTTTTTCGGAGACTTTTGACAGTTTATCACGATGCTTTTTGATGCTTATGCTGCTTATGGTTATTGCAGCCAAATCGGTGCATTGCTCCAATCTTTGCCGGCATTCGTTACGGAGTCATCGGTGCGCTATTGCGCGCTATTGGTCAACCCCAACATATTGAGTTGACTCGTATACTCGCCATTTTCCGGAATCATTTGTTGACGCAGTAAAGATGACTGCGTCAACAAATGATGAATGGAGGAATCCGATAGTTCACTTGGGTGCGGGGCATATCGTTTACGAATTACTACGTTCTCTGCGCGGCTGATAAAGTTCTGTATTTGGTATCCCATCGCTTCGTCTGAAAAGAGGTCAAGGCTCGCACCACGCCTCGCACGGTGAAAGTCTACTGCGGTGGCGAGCGCATTGCCATGCACGCGCGCTGGCGTACGCATCTGCCAGAAAATGGTACGATCACCAATCCAGAGAGCAGAGAGCAAAGCACCATGCCAATTACCTTGACCACGACAGCGATTGGTATCGGTATGAGGCCGCCAACACAGGCCCCGCGACAACGAAGGTAGTCGAAGGTTTTCTAAACAAGGGTATCGCTGAAGAACAGGGATGGAGCTGGTGTGAGAAGCTTTTGAAGCAGCGTGAAACGCTATACCGGTGACCTGGAACAAGGTACCGATGCGGCTGCAATAATCACATACGACCAGTGATTTTTGGTTTTGGCTGCTACGCTGCCCCAACGAAGCTTTTTCATTGGATAAAGGGAGTTATCATGTTTGACGAAACGCAGCTTGCCCCGAAAAACGGTACGAGTGCAACCATTACCATCAAGGAATGGTTGTTGCTTGATTGCGTAAGCTTGCTCAATATTATTCCCATTTTAGGGTCGATTGCTTGCATCGTTATTTATGCCATAATCGCGTTTGGCTCATCAACGGCTATCTCGATGAAAAATCGCGTGTTGGCCAGCCTGGTTTGGTTCGCAATCTGGTTTGTTATCGCGCTTATTTTTCTTTTTGCCATGGGTGGTCTTGGCATGCTCGCCAGCGTGTCATCTTCGTACGCCAACTAATGACCCGCATCAAGATTTCGGAGACAGAAGTGAGAGAATTTACGATGCCTTCCGGATGGTTGAGTACGCAGGTTTGCTTCTGGTAAAGAAGTCTTTCGTCACCTGTGCTGGAAGACGAATCAAGATGTCTTTAGGCGGATAAGCATCAAAAAGCATCGTGATAAGTAGGCGATATGCTTGCCGCGAAGCGATTGAAAATACAGTTCTTCGGAATGCTTCTGCGTCATGGCGTTGTCCGGAACGAGAGAACGCCTGCCGGAAACCTCAGGGCAACCTGGACGCGACAATATCTCTTCTGGGCAAGTTCGATAAAGTTGTCGGAACCAGCGGCCAACACGACACTCGGTTTCTACCTCGAATCCGTCCTCGCAGGCTTGGATTGATGCATCGGAGTTACCGCTTTGACGTATGCGGCAACCATGGAGGACTTCAGCAGGTTCAAAATGAAAAAAGCGTTTCTTCTTGCTTTGGATTAACGTCCAGTCGAAAAGCCAAATGTGGCGAAGGTGGCTGTGGCGAGCGAGGTCGTACGCGAGATGGGGGCGCTCGGTCTTATGGCTCAAAAGGAATTTTCTATGACTAGGCGTCAAAACAATAAATAAATTTACAGACAAGAGTAAAGGGGTTTTCCGTGGAGGCAACTCAATCTTTTTCAATAATTCTTGCAGTGATTACAGCAATTACTACCGCATTACTGACGCTTGGGCTTTTTGCTTTCCAGAATCACATCAGCAGAAGCAACCAATTTAAAGATAAAAAAGCAGATATTGCAGCCGCTTTTGCAGCAAAAATGTGTTCCTCAAATGAGGAGCTTTTCATAAGCTGTCTTGACATAAACGGAGTATTTAATGGCTACGAAAAAGATCCGAGCGAAGCTCTTAATGCATCCCATATACGGCAAAATTCTGCCATAAATGATATGCTAAAAATGCTGATGCGTGATGGCTGTGAGATTGATTTTGTTAATACTGTGGATACGTGGGAAATTAACGGCGGGAATCTACTTCTTGCCTACAAAGATGATGTATTGAATTGCCATAAGGCTTTAATTCGGTTCAACAATATATTGTGCATGGGCTCGGGAAGACCGGAGAAAGATAGCTTAGACAAACTCCTAGCCATCAACAAGGAAATACTAACCTATTCACAAAATATTTTTAGTAAATGCCTAACAACCATGACGGCAGATGATATTAAGGGAATATAAGAGCAACAGCAGAGGAAAAGGGTGACCGCGGGATGTGCAGACTGCTGAGTCGAAGGGTCGGCAAGCTGTGGTAGAGTAAGATAATCAAATGAATCATGATTCGCAGTTCGCTGCTCGGCTGAATTACGAATGAAACGATTCCGCTCTGGAAGGAGCGCTATGGAAGTGACCTTGTTCGTCACCCGTTCTCTTTCCGATCTCAAAGCGTACCTCGATCCTGCGGATGTTGTGCGACTCAAGAACAATGCACTTTTTTCCTTTGACTACGCCGAGACACCAACCTCGCGCACGCCACGGCTCTACGTGCTCAAATCCGGCCACGCAACCAGCATATCCACCGCTCTCGAAACAACAGGCGCGATTACCGGTACCGATGCGGACATCGCCGCACTCCGCACCTTCTTCGTCAAAGAAACCACGTTTGCCGCCGAACGCGCAAAAGAGGGCGACACCTCGTTCGAGCAGGCTCTTACGTGCTTCTCAAGCGCTATCTACACTGGACTTCTCATTCTTTGCGCTGGCATTATGCCCCTCAATCCCACCTTGCTTGGCCCCTCCTCACTGGTCGGCGCTTTTACCTTTCTTGCACCCTTGGTGAATATTGCTCCCATCGACTTCTCAAAAGCATTACCCGATCCCATCCAGGCGCACGTGTCTGGCTATGTCATCGGAACGCCCGGCAAAGATGCTCCCGTCGTCACCGATGCCGCTCTTGCCAACTTCACATTGGAAACTGTTCGACTTGCGGCAGCCTATATCGACGACGATGTGACTTTAGCGCTGCTGACATGTCGAGTTGCCCTGCGACATCTTTTCTCGCTGCCGGTGTATACGGGCACGCCGTTTGTTCTGGTTGGCGCTTATACGGCCATGGCTTCAACATCGGCCTCGGCAGCGGGTATTGAAGCATATCGCTTCCGTGTTGTGAACACGGTGCGGCTTGCCTTTGCCAACCGCTGCTTACGGTCGGTCACTATCGAGCGAGCAACCAGTACGTTTACTCTGGAAAGTGGAATTGCACACCTCCGACTGTCCTGCGCTGGCTCGCTTGCGTTTGCGGCTCTAAACGAATCGTTTGATCCGCTCAGTTTTGGGCTCGATACGTCTTCGCAGCAGAACAAAAATGAAACCACGGTCGCAAGATGTCGCAGTACATCCTCCGCGCAAGCAAACGGACTCGCCTTCACAGGACTCGATCTGGTGCTCACCCTGCCTCCCGAAACACCCGCCCTAGACGCAAATTACCGCTCACTCGTGCTTGACGAGCATGCCTCCATCCCACGAGCCTCATCGTTTGCTACGCATGTACCCCATCAGGATCTCTGGTTTCTCAGCGACCAGGACGGTGGTACACCCGAAGAACTGGGCTTTCGATCAATGGCCACCCCAGCCATTGGTGCAGTACCTGTGTCGAAAGGAGCACATTGGTACGGCCTCGTATTTGCTGTCGAGCTAGTAGCCGGCTCGAATGCCGAGTTTCTGTTCGCCTTTCAGCCTGATGGTGTGCCTTACTGTGGTGTGCGACTTGCAGGTGCTGTCGGAGCGATGAAAGCAATGCTGCCAGCTACGTCACTGTTTGGGTTGCGTTTTCGTGAGCTCTCGGTTGGTACCTTTTCTCAGAATGGAGACTTAACATATCGCATTATTCTGCGAGGGCTGAAGGCAACCGTTCTAGGTATGCAACTTCCCGAAGGAGCATGCGATATTGTGCTGGTAGCGCGTGGGGGCGTACTCGGCTGGTATGCAGTGTATGACGTCAGCGGAAAGGAGAAGCACACATGACAATGCTTACTGCTACCGTGCATTCCTTGTATGCTGGCCACGGGAACTTTTACCATATAGAACTAACAAACAGCGAAGGTCAGCATCGACATATTATTGTTGATGCCGGAACAATGCCACGTCAGCACGACCCGAACAAAATTCAGGAAAACATCGACCAACTGCTTGCTGAGATTACCACCAATGCTGAAGCGGCCTCGGTAATTCTGTGCACCACCCACATGGATATTGATCATATTTTGTTTATGCGCCTCCTGTACGAATCAATTTGCCAGGTCAATCCAGCTATTATCGGCACCGTTGCCGTAACATTGAAACCAGGTGTGGAAATTGAGAGAAGCACGCAAACCACGCTGACTGCGTTCGGCGAGTTTGGGGCAGAAGAGTCCCAGCTGCTTAGCATCCCCAATGTCGCTATCATTGATTTAGGAGTAGAATGTCCATTCGATATCGTTTCCGATCCCAATCTTGATTTCGAGTTTTCCCTGTTGGCAACCTGGCTATGCTGCCCGGGTAATACGGAGGTGAACGCGAATTCTTCACTCTTCTTCCTGCGTTGTGGCACGTCTATTACGTGGTTTTTGGGCGATGCCACGGGAGAAACCATGCACAGGATACTGGAGGAAACCGCTACTATTGGTGAAACCATTGCGCATCTATCCCGTGATACGAACAAGGTGTTTGTTACCACGCCACACCATGGCTCTATACATTCGCTGAACGAAGCTAGTTTTCTGAGCGACCTTCCCGATGGCCAAGGTATTAACCCCGCGAATTTTAAGGCATTCCTGGGTACTCTGCATCAGGGTGGCGGGATTAGCGGCCTCTTTGTTAATGCAGATTTTGATGATGAGTTCAGCCACCCCGACGATTGGACACTGTGGTTTATGGCTTCCTCTGTGCGTGAGGATCCTGAAGCCGAAGATCGACACTACCTCACCTACAAGCACGTCAACGGAGGCTATGCGAATCTGGCGGATACCTCGGCAGCTGGAAAGTTTTGGACAAACTATACAACAAAGCGCGGCATTTATCCCGCCTTCATCCCAACGGTAACAGAGGTGAGAGACGAGCAGCAAGTAGTTATCGATGTCACACTTCAGGGCTCGGCTTACAACGCCGACATTGTTGTGGCAACGTTCGAGTCAAATTCAGCACTGATGCCGTTCCCATCGCCACCACATGAAAACGAATTCGCACATGAAACATCTACGCGCGACGCAGCAAGGGGTACTTCGTTCAAAGACCTCTTCGGCCCTTCAGGGCGCATGTTTCGCAAAAGCAGCACCGGGTATGGTTGTTTTGATACTGAAGCTGTGAACTTGCTTGCGTTGAGCGATTATCGTGTGGACGAAAGCGGTACCTTCACGGGAAACATCGATGCCAGTGCGAGCGCGTTTTCTTGCTACGGATGGCTGAATGGCACACGGGTAACGGGGGTCACTGCGGGCAATGGTGTGTTCTCGCTTGTTGCGCCTGTCGGGGTAATAGCGCCTTCCTTCGGGTCGTTTCCCTTGGTTGCAACATCTGCCTGCGTGCATATTGATGGGTGCGCCAAGCACGCTTCAACACCCGCTCACACCAATGCTGATCTCGTATGGACAGCAACTATGGGCACAACAAAGCCACTGCCGGTTCTTGTGCATGTCCCCTTGCTGTGTGACTCCCTGTCTCGGGAAGTGGTTATCAACGTGGGAGAACCTGGTCAGGGGTCATCCATTGCAGATTTGGCGCAGGTTGTAGCGGATCTGGTTGACACGACGGTGAATTTTGCGAACCTGTTTCCGGCCTCGCTTCCCTTTACAGCAAACGTGCGGCTCTACACCGTCCGGTTGTCCCTTGGTCAGGCCCAAACACTCACATTTGGCGCAGCGCAGCCCGTCGTGAAAGGGGTCGCGCTTACGTTTGGCTATGAGCATACTCCCATTTCAAACGCCCTTGAGTACCTGCGTTTTACCCTGGGGTTTTCGTTGCCTAAAAAGCTCGGCTGCGCTACCTTGAGTTTGGAGGGGAAGCTTACGCTGTTCGGCGTGCCCTTGCGTTTTACTGCCTGCGCCCCACGCTGGCAAGCAAGCGTCCGAACCGACTTACCCGAATCGCTTGCTATTGCCGAGATAGCTGCCGCCTGGAGTTGCAGCATACCGTCCGCGTTTGCGCGAGTCGGGCTGGCCACGGTATCGGCTTCGTTTTCGATGGTGGGTCTTGCAGGTGATTTGAGCACCTCTACCTTTGACCTCTCGCTGTTTTTGGGATTTGATTCCGCAGCACAAAACCTTGCTGTTGTACTGAATAACCGCTTGTCACCTGAGAAAAATGCAGAGGTGGCCAATGGTGTGTTGGTTCAGTTTCTTGGCGGTACGTTGACACTTGCTCGTACGGGCGGAGCGCTTCGGATGGGTGCTTCGGGCACCCTGGGGTTCTACCGCGAGGACGGAACATACTTATTCGGATTCGAACTCGCGGGCAATCTGGCTCGCTTTACCGGACTGAATAAAAAAGATGGGCCAACCAACCTTATCCTTAGCGGACGCCTCATCCCTCATTGCATTGACGCGACGGAGACGATCACCGAACCGTCTTTTCCCTCATTTGCTAGCCTCTACACAGCAATCACTGGGTTGGCGGCGCCTTCATGCTGGCCCACCCTCGAAATCACCTCCCTCGTAGCAGCCGCCACCTGTGCGGAGACGTTTTCAATCACCTCGTGTTCGGGCGGCATGCGGGCGACGCTTGACAACAGAAGCGTGTTCCCCCTCAAAGTATCGGTTGAAGTGAACGCGGTATGGAATGCTCGTGCGGGCACCTGTTCCCTCGCGGGATCTTTCAAGCTGGGCGAGCGGTTTACTATCCGCGCACGGGCGGTTCTCGGAAGTGCCAGCGTATCTTGGACGCTTGAGTTGGTGCTGGGGACGTTGCTGTTGAAGTTTTCCTGCAAAGGATCGAAACTTACGGCTACTGTCGAAGTTGATGCGAGCCTGGCTGATATTGTGGACGCGTTACTCAAGCTGTTCAACTGGGAAGATTCGTTCAAGCGTACGGGTGCGTGGTCGTTTCTGAACAGCATGAACTTCAAAGGCACGAAGGTGACATACGACACAGCAACGTCGATACTGCGTCTGGATGTAGTTCCTTCCTGCTCATCATCCTTTCTTTCACTCGAAAGCTTCGCCGTAGTCTCAGGCGGATCAGGGGTAACTTTCGAAGTTGCAGGCGACTTCGACGGGGTAAAGTATCCAAAGAGCAAGCCGCTTATCGTCGCGCCAAAAGATCTGCCTGTTCCAGGTGGAAATGCGCTCAAGGTTGAGTACCTGGGTTTGGGTGACCGCGTTGGGATACCGGGTATGAATACAGCTTCGGTCGAGCGGGGACTGGAAATTGTGCGTACAGCGCTACACCTAAGTGTTGAACCTGAAGCCCTTACGGTTGAGAGCGATGCCGGCATCTTGCTAGCCGCTGACTTTACCGTTGCGCAGGCGGTGCGTGTGCAGTTACTGTACTATGGGAAGGCCTCCTTCATCGGCGGTCGTTTTCATCTGTTCGGCGACAGGGCGGGGCCGCTTGCAGGGCTGGTTGCAGAGTTTTCTTACGTGCGCATTAGCAACCAGTTGGGTGTGTTCTCCGGCGAATTCATGCCGCCTGCTTCTCTGCGAGCCATGCGGTTAGGGGCGATGACCTTCGGCTTGGGACGTCTTTCCGCTCGCATATACACCAATGCAGATTTTGAGATTGACCTGGGATTTCCAAAAAATTCAGACTTCGGTCGCTCCTTCTCGTTTACTTATGGAGTGGTGTCGGGTGCGGGCGGGGCGTATATTAAGCGCCATGCCGCTGCAACGCCGAGCAGCATGCCGGCAACCACAAAAGGGCGATTCACGAATGCCTTACAGTTGGGCTTGGGTATGCGCGTAACTCTGAGCAGAGGTGTGCGGGCAGGCTTATTGTCGGCGACGGCATACTTCATGATGCAGGGTATATTCGAGGGTGCCTATGCTACCTTTATTCCTTACGCGCACTCAGCCGACGAAGGGCATTCGCTGGCTCCTGCCAGCGCGACAAGCACGCCGTATTATCGGCTAGAAGCTAACGTTGTGCTTGAGGGACGTCTTGAGGGAAGCGTGAACTTTGGCCTGGTGGGCGCATCAGTGACCGTGCAGGCACGGGCTACTGCGCGTCTTGTGATGGAGGCCTACCGGGCCGCCTCCGTCAGCGTGACGGTGGATGTGCGTGCGCAGGCTCAGATTCGTGTGGTGTTCGTGCGCATCAAGTTCAGCTTCTCTTTGTCGGCGCGAATCGATTTCGAACTAGAGCCAGGCGGACGAGCGCCTTGGGATAGCGGGATTGTTGTAAGCGGGTTGGCTAGCAGCGAGGCAGGAACCCCACGTCACCCGCTTCGCCAGATTGAGCCGCCGGATCGGCTGGTGCTGCCCTTACCGGCAAACGAGATACAAACGATTGCAGTATCGGTTGTGCCGTCGTACTCCACCCGTGCAGGTTTGAGTACGGTGGCATTCATAGGAGGGGTTTCCGCCGACGACTTCTCTGTAATCGTCGATGTCCTTGCCCAGCTTATGGAAGCAAATGAGTATATGGAAGAGGTGGGCACGCTTGAGTTGTTCAACAACGCCCGGCTGTTCTTAAGCCCTGCTGAAATCGAAGCCTTTCTCGGCGAGCGCTTCGTGTTTGAATACTCGTTTATCGCCCCACGCACCCTTAACGAGACTGCTGTGCTTATGCCATTGCCTGCCTGTTTCGTTCTGAGCGTTGAAACGCGTTATGCTTCGGGTCAATCGGACATCGCACGCCGCAACTTTTCGGACGCATTTCTGGTGAACGATGCGTTTTTCGATGCGATGGATGCCTACTATGCCTCTACCTCGGACGAGAGAAGGGCGGCAACACAACGACGAGCGCGTGAGCGGACCATACGGCATACCACCGGGCGCGACAGTCAAGAGCGGGTGAGCCTTGCTCGGCAGATGTTCGCCGACTACTTCGAACTTGTCATCACGTGTCTGCGCGCCGAGCATGAATCGGCACGGGTGCGGAATACTCCCTTTAACGCCCGAACCCTCACTGCGCAACAAAGTGCCAATATTGCTGGCACAGCTATGCATTTTTTCCTGGGAGGGCACCGTGTACTCGATGAGCAAGAAGACCTCTGTAGCGATGCGGGAGCTAGCGCGGATCCGGGTATTAACCTTGCCGCCCCGGCCAATGTCGAAGACGAACTTGCGGGTAACTTCGAGCGTGCCGGTGAACAGGTGTTCCTGATGACTACCTGCGATGTTGTGGAGTATCGCTACGCGCTCTCGTTCGTCGATGAGCACCCTGCATGGGTGCGATTCGCCGAAAGCGACCCATCGATAGGAATCGCCCTTACCCGAGAAGCAGTGATCAACATGCTACCTCCCTCGTGGTACGCAGCCCAAACGCACTACCGGGAAAAGCCCCACGTGCGCTCATTCTTCCGCACCGAGACAGTTCCCTCGTTCTCATTGCCCGCCACGCTTGCCACCAATAAGGCTCGTCTCTACGATACCGGGGTGCATATGAAGCCGGGAGAGCGCTTCATCTTCTCGATAGAAAATACTCCTGGAGCACCTGCTATACCGGCCAACCCACGATGGGTGGGTCTTTGCAAGATCAATCTGTTGAAATGCAACGACAAACCACTTATCTGGTCTGTTGTGGGGTCGGCTTACACGTCTGAAATCGCATCGTGGTTGGCATGCAAACAGGGTGATATCGACGAACTTGTGCTTTTGGCACCCACGAAAGCAGCCGACGACGACCAGGTGTTATCTGTGTGCAGTGGCGCGACAAGCTACTTTGTGCGCGGATTGGACGGATCGTCGCGTGCCGATTCTTTAGCCTTTTTCGAGGATCGCAGTGCGTGGCTTGCGCTGCTGGCTCATGCCTGCTCTGTTGAACAACCCTGCTTCTTCGGATTCCAGGATGCAGCAGCATGTAGCTTTGCCGCTCTTGATGAATTCGAGTTGATCGTGTGCGTAGTACATACTTTCGCCGAAGCGTATCCGCATGGATTTGGCACCCTATGGCTCGATGATTCAACTGCGCCTGATGAATTGACAGTTCAGCCAAGCACCTCAGTCGTTCAGGCATCCGTGCCGCAGGGAAGTTTGATAATAACGGCGCTAACAGTGTCCGAGTCGCTTAATGAAGATGAACAACGGCTCTATGACGTCTATGGGTCACTAGCCGTGAGATTGAAAGGTGAAGGATATCACGAAACACCGCCCTTTGTCTCGCGCGATGAAGCGTCGGTGGGAGCTCGCGATGAACTGACGGATGGGCGCCGACAGAGCGTCCAGCTTCCTTTTGCACGCAGTTTGGGTGCCGATGATGTGTATGGCCCGGTTCGTTCTCGCACCTCCTTGCGTGTAATACCTCTCTGGATTGACCTGTTCGGCAATGCCCACGAAGAGCTTGACTTGGCCGTTACCTATGAACCCCGCTATGTTGACGAGTTGATAGGATTTTGCGCATACCCGGGGTTTTCCGCCCAGTTCAATTTTGTACGTATCGAACTTTGTGATAATGACGGCTTTGCCAACGACTCAATTGAAGTGACGCTTTCCTATCGACCCACCGATGAACGGAGTGTGCTCGGTGAGGATACTCTCGAGGATGCGCTGCTGCAACTCAAACAGCCTGACGTGGAGGTGGTGCTTGATTCGCCACTTGTCGCGGGCAGTCCAAAATCTTTTGACAAGACGCGACTGATTGGTTTTCTGCAAGACGTGGTGCGTAGTCCGTCAAGCTGGGCGAACTGTACAGAATACTTTGAGCTCATTGAAACGGCGGAAGGATTCATCAGCGTTGAGGCGAACGTTATCGTAACGCGGTCTGAGGCGCTTGTGGAAGACGGTGCTCCTGCCTCTGTGCAGCGTAGTACCACAAGAATTACGTACCGCGACAGCGCTCGAGAGATGCGCAACGACGAACCATGGCTTGTTCGGGCATCTCTGTTTGAGGCCGAACGGGGATCCTATGCACTTATCAATCGGGCGCCACTTGCGATTTTTGCTGACGTGCAGGCGTACGCCCTACGCATGTTGCCCCTTGTTTCAGGAGGGTTTTCCGGTGATGTAGCGCAGGGGGTGGATCCTAAAACTGTAGAGCTCAACGCTGTCGACCTTCAGCAGGGGCTTGAGCGGTTCATGAAAGATATTGCCTCGCTGTTTGAGCCGGATTTACTCGCACGGTTCGCGTGTTCGTCCACGCTTGGACCGCAGCTCGACGACGCATTCTCGCTGCGTGCCCGCGCTGCTACTGCTATTGCTTCTCGCCTTGCTCCCCTTAACAATGCCACGCCCGAAGCGATAACGCTTGCGGCTCGCAAAGCGCTTTCCGCCACGCTGCGCACGAAGCCCGACCTCTCGCTTCCTTGTGCGCTTGTCCTTGCCGGAGCGGTCACGCGAATGGGTGCAGATTCAGCTGATATCTTTGGCATCCACGGTGCTGTTGGTGAGGGCGCTGGTTATCCCACCAGGATATATGCTGCCGATATGACATTCGGTTGCGTACTAGATACCCAAGGAAAGCCGTTTGCTCTCGATGACTTATATTTCAAAGTAGAGCGTTTAAGTTGGGTAAACGGAAACATTACCCAGTCGCTCACGCCGGCGAGTGGGATGACGGGTTTTGATCGCATAGTTCTGAGTGCAATCGGAGATGTTTCGGTTCCAGGGGGGCATCGCCCAGCTGCTCCAACTATTGTGTCGGTAACCCCCGCAGAGCAGGTGACGACAGTTGCGTTGGAACTGGAACTGTACTCGAGCGACACAATTGAATGGATACTTTCGGCCAACCATATACGTGGAAAGGCTGCTTTTGCCTGTGCAGTCCAGCCATCAGGCATCTTCAACATGGAGCGCTATCGACGTGAAAGTCCGGCGCTTATCGAAGCGTGGGACGACGAATCCGTAGGTAAGCTGCTGGATCTCATGAGTATCTATCTGGATGGACTTGAGACATTTTCAGTTGATGAAGAAGCGGCACAGGGCCAGTCAGGTGTTGAGCAGGGCGCTGATCAATTAGTCCGCTTTACCCCTGTGGGTAATGCCGAGGGCTGGCTAAGTGGCCTTGTGGCGACAGGTGCAACGGAGCAGATAGAGCAGGTATCGTATCGCCTAGTATATTCTGAGGACATTACAATGAGTCGCGCTGCGAACGCCACGACATTCCTCTTCGACCCCACACGCCTACCCTTCGATGGCGAACGTCTTATCTTGACGGTCCTCTGGAAGGATGAGGCATTGTTTACCGCCCGCACCGGTACAGTGCAGCTTGCGTATCGCCCCGAGGTGTCGCCAGGCGTGCCAGCAAATCCCTTATTCCATCAGAAGAGCGCGGCGCTTTCGTTTTAGCAACACCATTGGTTATCATCGCCGCAAGGCGATGGAAAGGAGTACGACATGGACATCGATAATAAGGTTTCCCAAGCACTCGACACGCTCGCTGCAGCGGCCGATTGGAGCAGAACATCCTTCGGATGGGCGTATCCTTTTACCGTAGGAGATGCCGAAGCTGCCGCCCTGCGTACCTTGTACGGCGGCGATGAAATGTTATCTACAGAATTCCCCTTGTTTACCGCGCGTCTGCAAGCTGCAATCGGACGGCAGCCCGTCAAAGCAAACTCCGATAAACCAATGAGTTTTGTTCTTGTGCGCGATATCGAATGCACGAACAACCACATTTCTGCCGTGGCTGACATCAGCTTGAACCTTGTGCCCGAGCGGCTGATGGTCTCGCTTGTTCTGCGTAAAAACGGCGAGGTGATAGATCAGATTCACCGGGTTTTGAGCAGTGTTGCGGCTACCAGTATAGAGCTCCAAAGCACCAGTTCTCTTGCTGATGATGATGTTGTTGAAGCGCTTGTTGTGGCAACATGGGACACGTCGGGTGGCATTTTCGCCACATGCATGGACCGCAGCGAATCGAGCGTGGGAGCGCTCGATTCGGTTGCCGCAATTCGCATGGCGCACCCGGTTCTTCGCTGGCCCAACAGCACGCCAGCCCCCATTATTGCCGGCAGTCCGTCTTTCGACTTAGCTTGGGCTGTCCAGCCTGTTCAGGGTCATGACCGGACGGACGTATGCTTCTTGCGTTCGCCACAAACAAGTCTTATCGATTACGTGTACCCAGAGGAGCGACCAGCTGGCAGTCCGCAGCCGATGTCGCTTGATATTCGCGGCGAAGTAATCCTTGTGCCGGAGCGCACATTTGCGGGCTTTACCTCGGCAACCATTGGCCTGTCTGCACCAACTCCACAGCCCGGTAAGGCGGGAGGCGGTGTTCCATACATTGTTGAACTGGACGATAAGTATTTCCATGACGAAGGAAATACATTTTCGTTTGCGTTCCCGACAGAATGGGGAAGCATGATTGAAGACAGTGTTCAAACAGGGAACAGACCCTACGATATTGATATAGATATCAACTTCAACACCGACAAGGGTGCGGCTCGCCTCTCCGTCACAAGCAAGGCGCCTGCGCAGGTTCCTTGCTCCAAACCGAGCCCGCATTATTCGTCCATTCCTCCGATACAATTGTTTTGGGGATGCCTCGAGGCATCCATGTTTGTCCTTATGGCTGATGGAAGCCAGAAACAAATCGACAACATACGAGTGGGTGACCTTGTTGCGTGCGAGACGGGACATACCGTCGTTAGCGACATCATCCGAGGTCGTGAGAGCGAAATCATTCACCTCGAAACGGAACAGGGAGCGGTTTTACGCGCAACTCGCGACCACCCCATAGTTACCACAGAGGGTTTGAAGTGCGCCGACGAAGTGGTGACGGGGGATACGGTGATGATGGCAGGGGGCAGCCGCGAAGTCATACGCTTTCACTATCCCAAAGATGACGGCTATGAGGTGTGCAACTTGCTGCTTGAGGGCGATTCCCAGCACTTCTTTGCCAATGGTTTTGCGGTAGGAGACAACAATGTCCAAGGTCAGATGCAGTGTAAGCGAGGAGAGGTTGACGCCTTACCTATCCCACAAGATGTGCTTGCTGAAATCGATCGCATGCGTCGCATACTTGAAGGCCGAGAGAGCTGATCCGCCGATTGTGCTA
>NZ_JAVWUP010000055.1:0-15406 GCF_036667095.1 Gordonibacter sp.
TTCGGCAAACCTAAAGGCAGCGCCGCCTCAGAAGCTCATGGAAACAGCACATGAGACAAGCAAGGCACAAGCCGCACTGCGCTTCCTCCCCAGCCATACACCCTACGCCGCTACCAGATCGCGCCTCTTGAAGCTCCAGAAGGCACAAGCCAGAGCCACGGCAGACAAGCCCAAGGCCAGCACCACGAACGGCAACTCGAGCTCATGGCCGGACAGCGCGGTCTGGTCGAAATACTTGAACGGAGTGAGCACGCGCAGGAAGCCGACGTTGTCGAAGGAGGAGTACACCACACCCATCATATAGAACACAAGCACGCTGACGTTGCCGATACGCGCGCCAATCTCGGGTGCCGGCGCCACAGCGCCCAACAACGCACCCAGCGAGAAGAACACGAGGCCCACGAGGAACTGGGCAATCGAGAAGCACGAAAACGTTGCCAGCAAGTCCTCGGTGAGCCCTAACGTCATAGAGGCCGCCTGCGAGAACGCCAGGTTCAATAGGCACAGCAGAGCCAAGAACACCACGCCCGCAGCCATTTTGGCAGCGAGAATCGAGGAGCGTGAGCGCGGCTTCGTGAACAGGAACTCATAGGTCTTGTCCACCCGCTCGCGCGAGACGGCGGTGCCTCCTGCGTGCACGGCGAACACAGCCACAATGATCGTGACGTACACCTCGAGCAAGCCGTAGAATCCCGAAAACGTGGTGATGTCGGCATCCGAGAAACCCATCACGGCCAGCACGATGCGCGGGAACGAGTCGAACAGCGCGTTCATGGCATCCGCGCCGCCAGCTTCCATGCCGGTGAACTTGATGGAGCCCACGAACACAAACACGAACAGCGCCAGCGTCCACAGCAGAAAAGACTTCAAGCCAAAGCGCATATCCTTCGCAAACACATTCATGTCAGCCTACCTAACGCGACGAGACGTCGCCGACGCGGTACTTCACGAACGAAACGACCAGCGCCACAACTATCACAGCCGCAGCCGTTGCCGCATAAGCGGGGTCGAACGCGCCGTTCGAGAACACCGCCGAGGGGTCGAAGTACTGAAGCGGCGACACGTAGCGCAGCGCTTCCTCTTCAGTCAGGTTCACCAAAGCGCTCAGCACGAAGCCGCCGAAACCTAACACGCTCGCCATGCCCGACACGCTGCGCACCCGGCGCATGAGCGTCGCTGCAAGCACGCCCAACGAGAGGAACACCGCCTGGGTGCCCGCCAGACCGAGCGATGCCAGCGCCACCTCGCCCGCAGTGGCGCTCGTATCGCCTGACGCCGCATGCACAGCGACGGCAACGGTTACGTACACGGCATTCACCACAACGAGCCCGGTTACGCACGCCAGCAGCTTAGCCAGAAACGCACCGGTGCGGCCAAGGGGCTTGGTCAGCAGGAAGTCGGTACACGCAGCGCGCTTTTCGCGGGCGAACACCGCAAGCGCCAACGATGCCGCAAAGATGGCGCCCACCAGCGACAAGTACAAATTGCCGAACGCGTAGAACCCACCGTAGCTGAACAGCTTGTCCAACGACAGTCCGAAGGCGGCAGCAAACTCAGGTGGCAAGCCCTGCAGCACCGAGCGTACCTGATCCTCGGCACCCGCATAGATCGGATAGACGCCGAGCATAAGCAGCGCTAGCAACCCCGCAAGCACCACGGTCTGCACCGCAATGCCCCCGACCTGGCGGCGCAGCTCGAATAGATAGACGTTCATGGCAACCGCCTAACGTGCGGACGCAGGGGTAGCATAGCGGGCGTTCTTGCTGGCTGGCGGCGAAATTTTACCGTGCCGAGCACTCCCGATTGACACGGCACCATCGCCCCACCTCGGCCCGTCGGAATAGTAGTGCATGAACACTTCCTCGAGCGTCGGCTCGGTGATGTCGACGTTGGCGAGCGGAAGACCGCCCAGCTTCGCCAGTAGCACGTTGCAGTCGCCCTCGTACACGAAGCTGGCGTGTACCCCGTCAACCTCGACCGACGATGCACCCGCAAAGTCAAGCGTTGCCCGTACGACCGGAGCCTTCGCCATCAGCGTCACCCGCTTCACCGCGGTCTGCTGCAGTGCAGAAATGCTCTGCGTATCGACAATGCGGCCATCCTTGATAATGGCCACGCGGTCGCAGATGCGCTGCACCTCGCTCAAGATATGCGACGAGAACAGCACCGTAGCCCCGCGTTCGTTCTCTTGGCGGATCAGGTCGAAGAACGTCTTCTGCATGAGGGGGTCAAGGCCGCTCGTCGGCTCGTCCAGTATGATGAGGCGCGGGCTGTGCAGCAGCCCCTGCACGATGCCCACCTTCTTCTTGTTGCCCAGGCTCATGTCCTCGATCTTGCGGTTCAAGTCGAGCTCGAGGACCTCTGCCAACTCGTGAATGCGGCGGGTGCAGTCCTTCTGGTAAAAGCTGGCCGAATAGTTCAGCAGGTCGATGGCCCGCATGCGGTCGTAGTAGAACACTTCGCTGGGCAGATAGCCCACGTCGGCCAAGATGCGCGTGCTGTCGCGCTCGCAGTCGAGTCCGAAGATGCGCGCCTCGCCGCTGGTCTTACGGATGAGCGCGAGCAGCGTGCGGATGGTGGTTGACTTCCCCGCCCCGTTCGGTCCGATGAAGCCGAATACCTCGCCCTCTTCGACCTGCAGGTCCACCTCCACGATACCACGCGCCTTGCCGTAGTTCTTCGTCAGCTTGCGCGTCTCGATCACAGCGCCCATGACCCTGCCTCCTCGCACGTTCGTATCCTGCTTTTTCGCAGGCTGTCCTGCACGAACAGAATATAGCGCTTTCGGCGTAAAGAGAACATTAATGTTGCAAAACGGATGGTGAAACTGCGACGGCGCCCGGTTCTCCCCCTCTGATGCCCAGGCTTTCAGGTACCATGCACACAGATCGCACACCGGACGCACCTCTAAAACGCACCTGTTTACCGACAAGGAGCACTCCATGAACTTCAACAACGTGACCTACGAGCGGTCGTTCGGCACGTCCGAGCAGCTCGAGCCCTCGACAGCACCCGAGATCGCATTCGCAGGGCGGTCGAATGTGGGCAAGTCATCGCTGCTGAACAAGCTATTCAACCGCAAAGGCCTGGCGAAGGTATCGCAGACGCCTGGCAAGACGGCCACCATCAACTTCTTCGATGGCAGCGGCGTGAAGTTCGTCGACCTGCCGGGTTACGGCTATGCCAAGGTGTCGAAGACCGAGAAAGCCCGCTGGTCTGAGTTGATCGAGGGGTATTTCAACCAAGAACGTGAGTTCGCCCTGGTCGTATCGCTGATCGATATCCGCCACGATCCGTCCGATTTGGACGTGAATATGGTGAACTTCCTGCGCGAGGCCGACCTACCCTTCGTCGTGGCATTAACGAAAGCCGACAAGCTCAGCCGCCAGCAGCAGATGAAGCAGAAAGCCGCCATCAAACGCCAGCTGACACTCGACTCCGACACGCTTATGGTAGTGACCTCGTCGGCCAAGGGCGACGGCATGGATGAGCTGCGCGGTCTCATTCGAGATGCCGTGGCATAGCGGCCGCTCGCGCGACAGGCTCCGAACAAGGACGTGGCAAAGCGTCGTTCTCCGCGAATGGATCACGTGCAGAAACAAAGAGACGCGCCCCGAAGGACGCGTCTCTTATCATATCCGCTGAAGCTGCAAAGCCTACCAGCGTACGATTTTCATGTCGCCCTGCACAGGACCCTGGATAACGCCGACGCCGTACGTGGCCGAATGGATCATCTGACCACCGCCGATGTAGATGCCGCAGTGCCCCCAGCTGACAGCCACATCACCGGGCTGAGGATCGGACACCTGGGGCCAGGCCATGAACGTGTTGGTGCTTCCCAGGCGAGAATAACTCCCCAACAAGCAGAACGATACGAAGCCCGAGCAGTCGTACGAGGAGGGACCGGCACCATAGCTCGGATCGTCGTAGCCGTACGGCTTGCCGAGCTGACTGTACGCACGCCCGACTACCGAGCCGGCAATAGCCTCGTCATAAGAGGGTCCGGACGGGGACTCGGGGACGTAACCTCCACCGCCCGAACCGCCTTCGCTTTCCCCACCGCCCGTAGAGCCACCACCTGCATTGCCGCCCGCGTTGCCGCCATTGGCCCCTGCGGCCGAGTTATTGACGACCTCCTGGGCCTTTGCGGCTTCGGCAGCCTGCTGTGCTGCACGCTCCTGGTTCAGCAGTTCGGTCGCCTCGGCGCTCAAGCCGTCGTAGGTTGCCTGCATGGCGACCATAGTGCCCGACGTCTCCTCTTTTGCGCGCTTGGCCTCATCGGCCTTCTCCGTAGCAACACGCTGCTGCTCGGCGTAGACGGCCTCCTGCTCCTGAACCTCAGCACGCAAGTCCTTCGTCTGCTTTACCAGATCGGAGTCGTTCTGATTCATGACGTTGAGGATATCCCAGTTCGAGGCGAATGCCTCGAAGGTAGTGGAACCGAGCAGCAGGTCGAAGATCGTAGCGCTGCCGGTGCGGTACATGCTGCGCGCCCTCGAACCAAGACGATCCTGCAGGTCGGCTATCTGGCCGCTCGCCTCGTCGATGCGCTCCTGAGCTGCATCGCGGCTCGTCTCGGCCTCTTGCTGGGTTTTCAGGGCATCGTCGTAGGTGTTTGCCGCCTGGCTCAGCTTCTCCTGCATTGCATTGAGCGAAGCGAGGGCCGTTTGCGCTTCGGCCTGCTTTTCGGCGGCCGTCGGCTCGGCAAAAGCGAGCGAGGGAACCATCAGGGATGCGGCAAGCGCCACGGCAGTGAATCCTGCAAACGCGCATTTGATGCGCGAGGGCGATGCGATGTAGTGCATGTGGGGGCCTCCACCTGCGTTTCGTAGTCTTACAGTTGTCCAACAGTGTATCAGACCATACCGAACTGTCGACAACCTACACCTCGATTGCCACGCGAACATCACAGGCGCAGGTGGAGCACAAAACCCGTTCAATCCCGTCGGCCCGTCAGGACGAGGGATGCGAAAGCCGAAGCCACACCGGGCGTCGACAGCGACGCTGCGGGTGCCCTACCCCTCGAAGCCTTTGTCCACCACCAGCCCTTCCCCATCAGCGGCAGCCGTGGCAAGCTCGTCGCAGCGCTCGTTTTCGGGGTGCCCGGCATGGCCCTTCACCCAGACGAACGCGACCTCGTGACCGTCTTTCGCTGCCAGCAGGCGCTTCCACAAGTCGATGTTCTTCACGGGTTGCTTTTGCGAGTTCTTCCACCCTCGCTTGAGCCAGCCTTCGATCCAATGCTGGTTGAAGGCATCGACCACGTACTTGGAGTCGGATTGCAGCGTGACCGCGCAGGGGCGCTTCAACGCCTCCAGGGCGGCAATGACCCCCATAAGCTCCATGCGGTTGTTCGTTGTGCGCACGTAGCCCTGCGACAGTTCGCGCAGATGGGTGCACCCCTGCCCGTCTACAAAGCGCAGCACGGCACCATAGCCCCCCGGCCCCGGGTTCCCCCGCGCCGAGCCGTCGGTGAATATCTCAACCTGCATGTTTCGAGCCCTTCCGCCAGTTTCGCCTGTTTCGGCCGGTAATCATACCATGACAGCCTTCGATTCCCCCGCTTCGGACAGGGCGGGGTCGCTCTTTACGGGGAAAGAACGCCAGCCCCGGCAGGCTCGCTCAGAACACCCGGCCAAACGTCGGCGCCTGAGCGCGTCCGGTCGAGCGCCATCGTTCGATTACGATGCCTAGTTCCAGATGAGGTCCATCATCTCCTGGCGATCGTGCACATCCATTTTCGCGTAGATGTGCGACACGTGCGTTTTGACCGTACTGCCCGAAAGCACCAGTTCGTCTTGGATGAACGCACGCGTGCGGCCCTGGGCCAGCAGGATGAACACCTCCGTCTCGCGCGGCGACAGCCCATAGCGCCCCGCCATAACCTGGCAGGTGTCGACGACAGTTTTCATCAGAGGGGTTTCGTCCTCCCCTCCGCCTGCGGAAGCGCTACCTTGCAGCTGGCCCTCACGAGGGATGCCGACATCCGTGCGGCGGCGTGCGCTGAACCAGGAGGCGTACAAAATACCGATCACCAAAGCGTAGGTGGCCAGCATCACCAGCAGCGTATCCACGATGCTCGCATGGCCGAGCAGGATGACCCAGGCTATCGAAGCGGCGGCATACCACGTGGCGGCAAAACCGATCACGCGGTACGAGGGAGCATCCAGCACTTCCAAAGCAGCAGCCACCACCGCCCAGAAAAGCAGATGGGCGAACAGCTCGTCCACTTGGATAACATCGGTAAGAAACGTAAGCGAGGCTCCTCCGGGATTCGCCTGGATGGCCACGACGAACAGCCCGAGCAAAATAAGCAGCAACGCCGGCTGGAACCGGATAGGCAGCGAACAGTCCGTCGTGAGGATAAGCAGTCCGTAGGCGAACACCGCCACACAGAGCGCCGGAACGACAAAGCCGGTGAGCCATGGCACCATGGTCGACACGCTTGCGTTCGTGTTGCCCCACATACCCAAGTAGCTGACCGAACGGATGACCGCCAGCGCCACCGCCGACGTGACCATCAGTAAGTAGGCCGCACGCCGGTCGCCAAGTGCCGGATCGCGCGCCAAGCGAGGCAGCGCGGGCACGCCGAACACCGTGCGTCCGCGCATGCGGGCACCACTCGCATGCGCGGGGTCCTCCGCAGCGGCCCCGCCCTCTTCCCCGCGGTGCGCCGGAAGCAATCCCGCACTGCCCACAAGCGCGCTCGCTGGCGAATCCTTGCGCGCCAAGGCGCAGCACGCCTCGAAAACGAACGCAGAGGCAATGGGGGCGACGATGGCAACCGTCACCTGCACCTCGGGACCTGCGAGAACGCTCAGCGCTATAAGAATGGGCAGCTTCACCATAAGTCCGCCCGCGATGCTCGCAACCGTGCACGAAAAGCCCTGCGTCCGGCCGAGCAGCAAGATATAGCGGGCGACAAGCCAAAGATAGCTGACACCCGCCACGAACAACCCGCCGACGGCAAGCGCAGCAGGATCGAAGAACGTCTGATGGTACGACAGCCCGAAACAGGCCGTTCCCACAGCTGCCAGCAGCGGCAGGACGAAGCGGAGTATGCCATCGGCCTGCTTGATGGCACGCGGCGCAATCAGGTAGGCAACCGCCATCACCAAAATGCCGCCCAGGAAGAACAGACGCGGATTCAACCACGCCTCCATGCCCAGCGCCGACGAAAGGAAGCCGAGGGTATGACCCATAAGCGTGCACCAGACCAGGTTGAGCCCCAGCCCGCATGCCGCCAGCAATCCGCAACGCGATATACGCAACCCCTTGGTCACCACTATATGATCCGCTCCCCTTCGGCCGTTGAGCCTCATCCCTTGCTGCACCGAGCGCAACCATCACCATTATGGCATGACCTACGCCCCCACGCACCCTCCTGGTTGATAATTGCAAGCCGAACGGCACCTCGACCGGAAAGGACAGGGCATCGCCCAAAGTGTCCGATGCTCCGTTCATCTGGCACGACGCAAATCGGACCCCTGGGTGATAGTGGACGCACGACAGGGCACCTACCATGGGCAAAGCATCGCGCGACCGTGTCGCAAGAGGGAGGGAGGAGGCTCGTCGGACGCGGAACAGACGTAAGGAAGCCACAGTGCCGCGGCACTGCATTGCACCCAAACGCGATTGCTACGACCTATTACCAAACCAAGGAAGGGGGACCCATGCGCGCCAAAACAACCATTGTCGCCGCCGCAGTCTGCCTCGTATGCGCAGCCGGCCTTATCGCCGGATGCACGCCCAAGCAGTCGGACACGGCTCCGAAACCAGCTGAAGGCGACGGGGCTGCACGTCAGGAAACCACGCTGACACCCGAAGAGCAGGCCGTCATCGACGGGGCCGAAGGCACCACGAACGACGACATCAACGAAGAATTCTACCCAGGCAAAGAGTACCTCGACGGACTCTGGGACAAATGGGACATGATAGCCACCGAGTACGCGCCCGAGATCCGCACGCTGCCGAACGGGCAGATGGTGCAGCGCACACCCACCGAGTACGAGGTGAACCCGGATGCCTGGCAGATCCAAGCCGGCAGCAACTCCTACAACACCTACTGGCTCGATGCCGACAACCGCGGCTGCGAGTCGTGCCATGCAGACTTGAACGCGGTGCTGAAGAACATGAACTACGAGCACCCCATCGCCTGGAACGACGAGCTGGACAGCAAGACCACGCTGCAGCAGTGCCTGTTCTGCCATTCGTACGCTCCCGGCTACATTGCGAAGCAGTACGAGTTCGGCACGCTCATGCACGCCATCCATTCGGGCAAGCGCGCCAGCAGCAAGTTCACGACCGAATACGAAGGCGACTGCATGTCCTGCCATAACGCCACCGAGAACGGCGCCGGCTTGGAGCTGTGGGACCTGACGAAGTACACGCGCCTGTGGGGCATTAACGACGTGGAGAACGTCCAAGGCGAGTTCAAGACCGACCAGACCATGACCCAGACCCAGGACGGCGTGTTCTCGTATGACTGGATGCACGCCTACTACGACAACATGCGCCATGGTGCCGGCGTAAACGGCCTGAACCTCGACATGCCGCAGAGCCTGTTCGACGAATGGACCATCACCGTCAACGGCAACGTGGGCAAGGAATACACCGCCAAGCTGCCCGACCTTATTAAGGAAGCCGAAGCAGCCGGTGTCGTGGTGAACAAGACCTCCAAGATGGTATGTAACTGGAACCCGGTCGGCGGCGGTGGCGTCACGAACACCGAGATCACCGGCATTCCCGTAAGCTGGCTGGTGGAGAAGGCCGGAGGCGCCAAAGACGGCACGACGGGCGTGAAGGCCCTGCGCGCCGACGGCAGCTCCAAGCGCGCCTTCGCTAAGAACAAGCTCGACGCAGGCGAAGCGCTGCTCGTGTACAAGATCGGCGGCGAGTACCTGGACGCGACGCGCGGCTATCCGTGCACAAACTGGGTCGAAGGCGTCGATGCGCAGATCAACTCCAAGCAGGTGGACACGTACAACGTCACCAACGAGGACATCGACTACACCGACAAGTGGGCCGGCACGCCCAACGGCTGGCAAAACGAGGCCAAGGTGCCCATGAACAAGCCCAACGCCACCATCTTCGGCGTGCCCGACGGCCTGATCGTACAGAACGGCCAGCCCTACACGTTCAACGGCTTCGTGGATGCCTACGACGAGAAGATCGCCAGCGTGGAATTCTCCATGGATCGCGGAGAGACCTGGACGAAGTACGACATCGCCGACATGGACCGCAACAAGATGCTGTGGTGGACCTACACCTACAAGCCGGAACTTGAGGGCGCATACTGCCTGACCATCCGCGCCACCACCGAAAGCGGCATGACCAGCTTCGAGACCCAGACCGTCATGTTCAACGCCAAGGACAAGATGCCCAACGCCGAGGAAACCACCGTGCTGCAAACCGCAGGACTGGTGCCGGTCAAGGCCGATACCGCAGCAACCGACAACGGCGACAAGAAATAAGGAGGGTAGTCATGACGTTCAAGAAACCTTTGAAGATCGCCTCTGGCGTAGCGGGTAGCGCACTTCTGATGTTCGGAGCCACCACCGCTCTCGCCTCTCCCCTCACGCAGGGCAGCGGCGCGCAAGGCGAAGCTACCGGCACCACCCAGGTCGTCAACGGCAACGAGGTAGCCGCGCATTGGCTCGATGCCGATGCGGGCGACTACGTGCCCGTCGCCAACCTGCAGGGAATCTTCGCCTTCAACCAAGAAGGCACCACACCCAACGACGAGCTGTTCAACGTGTTCGGCACTGCGCTGACCAGCATGTGCTCCAAGCCTGCAAGCGAGTTTGCCGGCGAGCAAGGCGGTGTTGCCAACTTCTACCTGAACGTGGGCGGCAACATCAAGAAGACCTTTACCATCGACGTGCGCGACCTTGCCAAAGACGCCAGCCAGGAAACCCTGATGGCCTGCTCATGCGCCACGGGTGCCCCCTTCGGGCAAGCCTCCGTCATGGGCGTGCCGCTGTCCGCCGTGGTGGAGATGGCCGATATGGAAGACGGCGTGAACGCCATCACCGCCTACGGTGCCGACGGCTACGGCCAGACGCTGCCGTTGCAGTACGCGCTGGAGAAGAAGGCGCTGCTGGTGTATCAGGTGAACGGCGAGGAACTCGCGCCTGCCGACGGAACCAGCCTGCAGTTGTGGATGCCCGAAACCGTGGCCAGCTACTTCACGCGCAATATCGTGAACATCGAGCTGACCCAGCACGACGGCGATCTGGACGTGCAACAGGTCGACCCCAGCTACCGCAACAAGGTAAACATCCTGAACTACTCCGACGCGTGCACGTTCAAGGCAGGCGACGAGATCACGTTCGAGGGCGTGGCCGACGACTTGGGCAGCTCCATCACCGCCATCGAGTTCTCATTCGACAACGGTGCCACCTGGACGTCGTGCGCCACCGACGGCGCCACGGCCGACAAGTGGGTGAACTGGCAGTTCACCACCTCCTTCGACCAGAAGGGCGACCACCGCATGACCGTGCGCGCCAAGACGGCCGACGACGTGGTGTCGCCACTCGCGGCAACGCTGCTGTTCGAAGTGGTGTAAGGAAGGCCCTCTGATCCCTCTTGGTAAGAATTGCCAAACCGGCACATTTTTGCCTCAGAAACAGCTTCGCCGGTCTTGCGACCGGCGAAGCACTGCAATTACTTGTACTGGCTGGGATGCTTCTCGAAGAAATCGAAGCGAGGAGGCAGCTCGCGGATACGGTGCCGTCCTTCGGTGATCTCCCCGGCGCCGCACAACTCGTCCACATCCTCCAGGTCGTAATTCCAACTGAAGAAGTCGTCGAACTCGAAGCTGAGGTAGTCGCAGATCTTCTCGCAGCCGGCAGGCACGACGGGGTGCATGAGCAGCGTGGCCATGCGCAGCAGGAAAAATGAGTCCACCAGCACCTGGCGGCGCATCACCTCGTTGCCCGTCTGCTCCACTTCGCGGATACCTTCGCTCCAGTGCTTGTTTGCGAAGCGAATGAACTCGTCCATCAGAGACATGACCGAATGGAGCTCGGCTTTGCGCATGAGCCGGTCGTAAGCGGCGAGCGTCGCGTTGGCGGTCTCGACGGCAAGCGGAGTGGGAGCACCCAGTGGCAGATAGCCTTCGAAGTTCTTCTGGGCCTCGTAGAAGCAGCTGCGAGCCAAGCGGTTGAACACATTGGTGAGCAGCGCGCCTTCTTTCAGCACGGGATCGGCCACACGCGGATCGTCGCGTTCCTCGTCGGTGGCAAGGAACGGCTTGGGCTTGAAGCCGACGGATTTCTGGTCCAGGCCCAACGCCAGGAAGTGCGCGCGCAACTGCTCGACGGTGTAGAACTCCAGCAGCTCGTCGGCCGTAGGCGGCTTCACCGAACCGGACGAGGAAGCCTTCTTGTCGCCGAACAGGATGTGGTGGTTGGCGATGAGGCGCGTCTGGCGCAGCGGCTCATCGGCATCACCCGGCACCAGGATATCGCCGGGGGTCAGAGCTTCGATAAGAGCCGGCTGGGCCACGCCGTAGAAGTACAGGTTGTCCTGGCCGATGAACTGGTAGACCTCGGCATCTTCCGAGCACCACCAATCGCGCCAGCTGCCACGCGGCATGCCCCGTTCGTCGTTGGCTGCCATAGTGAACGACAGGGGCGCCCACAGGCTCTCGGGCCAGCACCACACCGTAAGGCCTTCCAACCCCTCGATGACCGGAGCCTCCACGCCCCATTCGATGTTGCCGGTAATGCGGAAGGGCACGAGCGCCTTGCCGGTACGAAAGCGGATGCCCGCGCGCGCCAGCACGTCGCGCGCCGCATCGCGCTCGTCGATGTTCGCGAACTCTATCTCGAAGCTCTGCTTGCCGCGCTCCGGCTCGCGCAACTGATGTGCGGGTAAGTCCACGGCAACGGCCTCGTAGTCGGCACGTACGTCGTTTTTGATGTAAATGACCGGAGGAGCCAAAAACTCGTTCACCACCTGGGGCACGATGGCACGCGTATAGGGGTCGCGCTTCAGCTCGGCCGTGCGCGCACGCAGGAATTCTGCGAACGCAGGCAGATCGAAGTACCAGTTCTCCACCGGGCGCATCTCGGGCACCGTGCCGGTCAGGGACGACTTCGGCGCGATAAGATCCTCAGGCGCGTAGCTGTGGCCCAGATCGCACTCGTCGGCATAGGCATGCTCGGACTTGCACCCCTGCACCGGACAGCGGCCCGCCACTTGGCGGCCGTTCAGAAACGTACCCGCTTGCGTATCGTAGAATTGCAGCGTGGCACGCTTGTGCAAGTGTCCGTTCTCATGCAGCTTCTCGATAAACTTCTTGCTGATAAGCTGGTGCACGTCGCCGGAACGACCCAACCCCGAACCCTCGTAGATAGACAGGCTGATGTTGTAGGCGTCGAGCGTGGCCTTCTGCGCTTCGTGGTTGCGCTGCACGTACTCCTCGATGGTGCCGTCGAACGCACCGGCTTCGACCAGCTTGCGGTAGCCCTCGTTGATGGGAGAGCCGAAGCAGTCGGTGCCGCTGATGAAGCGCACGTTCTCCGAACCGATACGGTCGCGCAGGAAGCGCGCGTAGCAGTCGGCAGGCACGAACACGCCGGCGATGTGCCCGAAGTGCAGCGGCTTGTTGCCGTAGGGCATGCCAGCCGTAACTACGGCACGCTTCGGCCAGGTGACACGCTCGTCTTCGGGTGCGGCGCTTAAGGTTTGGGCGTTATCGGGCGATGCTGCCATCGGTCTGCTGCTCCTTCAATAATTTGGCAAGTTCGTCGGCTGACACGTTGCTTGACGACATGAGGCTCATCAGGTCAAGGAAACTGGGTGACTTATCCTGGAGCGTGACCGTCTTGGTGGTAGGGGTGTTCGCGAGACTGGCCGCCTTCGCAACGGCATCGCCCTGCGTGCCCAGCTCGTCGGCCAAGCCGTTCTCGATGGCATCCATGCCCGTGAAGGTAAGGCCCGTGGCAAGCGCGCGCACCTCATCCGCAGCCATGCCGCGGCCTTCGGCCACCGTGGCGATAAACGTCTCGTTGATCTGGGTTACCTGATCTTGGTAGTAAACGCGCTCCTCTTCAGTGAGGGGGCGATTGCCGTAGCTGGAATCCTTGCTCTCAGACGAGGTGATGGTGTCCATGGAGATACCCAGCTTCTCGTAGAGTCCCGATAAGTCGGTGATCTGCATGGCCACGCCGATAGAGCCGATAGCGGTGGTCTTGGCCGTGAAGATATAGTCGGCCTGGCTCGATATCTCGTAAGCGGCACTTGCGTTCAGAGACGCGCTGGACACCACGACGGGTTTCCCGGTCTTTTCCCTGAACTCGCGTATATAGGTGGACATCTCCTCACCCGCCGTAGCGGTACCGCCACCGGAATTCACGCGCAGCACGACAGCCTTGATATGGGCGTTATCCGCGGCGATATCGAGTTGGGCTTTCAATCCCTCGGGGCTCGAGGTGGTGCCGTCGTACTGGATGGTGCCGTCGATGGGGATGATGCCGATGGCATCGCCCATAAGCAGGTCGGCATCCGGAGAGGATGACGAGCCCATCGAGCCGATCGATCCGAGCGAGGACACCAGAGAGGTGCATGACCACATGCCGAAAGCCAGCAGCGCAAAGATAAGCACAAGGGAAACGAGCGCGACAATCCAGCCGCGGCTCTTTTTCGGCTGCTGCGGCTGCTGATAGGGTGCCGGAGCATACGCCTGCGGGGATACGGGCGCCGCCTGCGGCGCAGGGGGCTGCTGCCACACCTGCTGTTGCCAATTGTTGTCTTGAGACATGATACCTCCTTGTGGAGCGCAAGCTCTCTCACCCCAGCAGAACAGCGAATGTATCGCCAGAGCGCAGCTACGCCGCTATTATAGGGCAACGCCCGCCGCCATACGTGACGGGCGCTTGACAGATGCGGCAACCTTACTTCGGCAAACCCGAGAACTTGCCGGGGCGAGGCGGCGCGCGTCCGTTCTAGATCTCAATCGCGTCGCCCTTGCTGTGCTGGGCCTTCTTTGCGGTGCGCAGCAAGAACTCCTGGTTGGTGTCGGTTTGCTTGAGCGACTTGATAAGCATGTCCATGGCGCGCTCGGTGTTGTTCGTGTTCGCCAGGATGCGGCGCACAGCCCAAATAAGCGGAGCCTCCTGCGGATCGAGCAGGAGCTCCTCTTTACGCGTGCCCGAGGCCACCGGGTCGATAGCCGGGAAGATGCGACGATCGGCCAGGTTGCGGTCGAGTTTGAGCTCCATGTTGCCCGTGCCTTTGAACTCCTCGAAGATGACCTCGTCCATTTTCGAGCCCGTGTCCACAAGCGCCGAAGCCAGGATGGTCAGGCTGCCGCCGCCCTCGATGTTGCGGGCAGCGCCCAAGAAACGCTTGGGCGGGTAGAGCGCCGTGGAGTCCACGCCGCCGGACAGGATGCGGCCCGATGCGGGCTGCGCCAGGTTGTAGGCGCGCGCGAGACGCGTGAGTGAGTCCAGCAGCACGACCACGTCCTTACCGCATTCCACCAGGCGCTTGGCACGCTCGATGACCAGCTCGGACACGGCGATATGGTTTTCCGTAGGCATATCGAACGTGGAGGACACCACTTCGCCCTTGATAGAGCGCTCCATGTCGGTGACTTCTTCGGGGCGCTCGTCCACCAGCAGGCACATGAGGTGCACCTCGGGGTTGTTCGCGCTGATGGCAGCTGCGATATCTTTCAGGATGGTGGTCTTGCCCGCCTTCGGGGGCGACACGATCAGTCCGCGCTGGCCCTTGCCGATGGGGCTAACCAGGTCGATGACGCGGGCGGTGACGGTGGTCTTGCCATGCTCCATGGACAGACACTCGTCGGGATACACGGGAGTGAGGTCGCCGAAACGCAAGCGGTTGCCGCATTCCTCGATCGGGGTGCCGTTGATGGCCGTGACCTTCTGGATGGCCGCGTACTTCTCGTTCTCGCGGGCAGGGCGCGTCTGGCCGGATACGAGATCGCCTTTGCGCAGGCCATTGCGGCGGATGGTGGACAAGCCCACATAGCAATCCGTCTCGCTGGGCAGGTAGCCTTGGGTGCGCAGGAAGCCGTAGCCGTCGGCGAGGATGTCCAGGATGCCCGATACTTCGATGAAGCCTTCCGCCTTCACGCTGGCGCTGAACACGGCTTCGATGAGCTCGGCCTTCTTGAGACCGGTGCCGTCCACTCCCAGCTCCTCGGCTTTGGCCCGCAACTCTGCCACTTTAAGTTTCAGCAAGTCGTCGCGCGACACGCTCGGCTGCACCTCGCGCGGCCCTTGGTTGTTGTTGTGGGGGCGGCGTTGGCGGCGCTGGTTGCTACCGTTGTTGCCCTGCTGCTTGCCGCCGTTGTTGTTCGGACGGCTGTTGTTGGGCCGGTTGTTCGGGCGGTTGGCGTTGTTGTTCGTTTGCACAGGCCTGGTGTTCGATG
>NZ_JAVWUP010000056.1:0-15037 GCF_036667095.1 Gordonibacter sp.
GTCCCCCTATCAAACCTTAAGAAATGTTTACGCCCTGTTTAGAAACAGTCGACATTCCGTGATTCGGGGCCGGCTCCTCCCAGCCATCCGTATACTGGGCCAAGACACCCGTCCCGTCGTCCTCTCCTAAAAGGAGGCTCCTTGCGCGCCAGCCCCGTGCGTCGATTCGCATTCGTACTGTCTGCCGCCCTGGCCTGCTTCCTTGCGGTAGGGTTGTTCATCGTACCGGCACGATACGTGGGAGTCAGGATGGGCATGGTGCCGACCACGCAGGTAACAAGCGCCGACGTGCAGATCCCAACCCAGCACGCCGACGGCTCAGTTACAGCCGAGTATTGCAGCGAGGCGGTAACCACCAACGGGCTTGAGAACCTTTCCGGACGCACGTCCACCGCCATCTCGCTCGACAATGCCTGGTTCTCGCACGACTCCCGTATCTACCAGCACGATCTGGCCACCGCATGCGCCGTGCTCGCAGCCGTGTGCAATTCCGAGTCACAGTATTACAGCAACGTGCAAGGATCGCTTCCCTATGCCGAACAGACGCTCGGCGCACTAGGCTTCGACGACGTACGCACCGAATCCTACGCGCTGCGCAGCTCCCTGCTCGACGAGCTAGGGGCGCTTCTCTCGGGCACACACGATGTCGCGGCCTACACGTTCGCCAGCAAAACCATACCCCGCACCGCATCAGCCCCGTCTACAACGCTTGTTTTTGTGGGCATTCGCGGCAGCTACGGCGTAGAGTGGCTCAGCAACTTCAACCTGTCCGATGCCGAAGGTGCCGCCGACCACCAGGGATTTCGAGCGGCAGAGGACGAGATCCAGCGTGCCTTGACGCAGTACGCCAACACCATCGGTGCCGATCCGCAGCATACACGCATCCTCATAACCGGGCATAGCCGGGGCGGAGCCATCGCGAACCTGTTGGCGGCACGCCTCGATAACCTAAGCGACACAGACAACCAGATGGCACCCGCATCGGGCATCTACGCCTACACGTTCGCTGCACCTGGTGCCACGCGCGCTGCCGATCAGCACAATACGACGTACGGCAATATCTTCAATATCGTGAACGAATCGGACATCATTCCACAGCTGCCGCTTTCTATCTGGGGATACGGAAAATACGGCACCACCGTCACGCTGCCGAGCGTTTCGAGCAACGGCTTCGACGGCCACTACGATGCCATGTGTGAGGCATTCCAGCAAAATACCGGCATCGCTCCCCACATAAGCGAGGACGCCCTCGCCACGCTCGACGCATTCGGCGAGCGCGCGGCACGCGAGGTTCCCTCAACCGAGGCCTTCGCCAACCCGCTGGGCATCTTCTCGTTTGCGCGTGCCCTCTTCGGCGTTGACCTCAGCGCTGCGTTGATCTCGCACTACCCCGATACGTACATAGCCTGGATGCAAAGTGTTCCGGCCGGGCACCTGTCTTTCGACGCGCCCGCACAGGCTGCGTGACCCTCAGGACATCCATCAAGGAACCTGCGTCAGCTTCGCGGCAAAATCATGCCAGTTTCGCATCTTGACGAGGAAATTGCGAATCGGCGTTCAACATGCAGCGTACGACGCGTACCATAGACGCAGCAGGCAGAACAAGAGCACGGGCCCACTGTACAACGACAAGGACCCGCGACACTGCGAACGAGGCAGCAGAGCAGAAAGGAATCGAGCATGACGAAGAAGATTTTTCCCGGGCGATTCGACGGCAAGGTCATGATCATCACCGGAGCCGCACGTGGCATCGGTAAAGCCACAGCGTTGCGTGCAGCAGCCGAGGGTGCGAAACTCGTGCTGGCCGACCGCTTGCGCGAAGAAGGCGACGCCACATTGGCCGAAGTGCAGGCCATCGCTCCCGACGCGGTATTCCTGCCGCTCGATCTCTCGATCGAGGAGAACGCAGAGGCGCTCGTGGCGTGCGCCGTGAAGACGTTCGGCCGCCTGGACATCGCCGTGAACAACGCCGGCGTCATGGGTGAGCCCGACAGCGTGCACAACCTCACCAAGGAGCAGATGGACTACACGCTGGCGAACAACCTCTACACGGTGTTCTTTTGCGCCAAATACGAGTTGCGCCAGTTCATCGCCCAAGGCGAAGGTGGTGCCATCGTGAACAACGCCTCCATTGCCGGCATGACAGGACTTCCCGGAAACGCCGCCTACGTAGCGTCGAAGCACGCCGTGAACGGCCTGACAAAAAACCTCGCGCTCGACTATGCCAGCTACGGCATCCGCGTGAACTCCGTGAACCCCGCCGGCACGGCCACGCCCATGGTCGAAGCGGCCTACGCCTTCGTGATGGAGAAGCAGAAAGCCGCCATAGCCGCAGGCCTCGACCCAGCAGAAGCGGCCTCGATGGCAGGCCAGAAGACCGAGTCCATGCTCAAGCGCGATGCCACCGCCGAGGAGCAGGCGGCATCCATCCTGTTCTTGGCTTCGGATGACGCATCTCACATGACCGGCGAGGTCGTTGCCACCGACGGGGGCTGGACGTCGTTCTAACGCAGGCTACGCTAACCGCCTGAAGCTGCCGGTATCGACCAAACTCGTTAGTCGATACCGGCAGCGCAGCAAATGAGGGCAAAGCGCAAGAGGGGAAGGGTAAAGGCCATCCGGGGACAAGCCGACCAGCGAACAAGCGGACCACAGCTGCACCAGACCACAAGCTGGCCGAGCATCTGTCCAGCAGAAGTCGCCGCTTGGCCACGGTTTAGGCTGATTATTTTTGCCGCCTGGCCACCGGGGAAACCTTCCTCGGCATCGCCCGCGATACAAAAGCCGAGTTCAACAGCCTTCAAGCGAAACTTGGTGGCGGCAGGCATCCCAACAAGCGCCTGCAAGAGCTCTGGACCGCCCACGGTCTCGAAGGCTTCGAATACTCGGTGGTGCAAACACTCGAGTACGACGACCCTGGCGACGTCGATACCGAGGAGTCCGAAGAACTGCGCGAACTCTGTCTGGCCGAAGATCCGAATGCTTCCAAAATATGGAAGTAGCGCGCGTCGGCCAGCAGGGCCCGCCGCTTCGGTCCGAAAGCATTCCCGCGCTACCCGATCAGCGCTTTACCGGAGCGTTCCACGTGAACCATTCGTTCTGATTCCTCCCTTAACGCATAAATACCAGTATGCGCGACCCCGAAGGCCGCAGGATCGTTTTTCGGGATCGTTTTGGTAAATCGAGGACGCTTTGCGTCCTGAACTGGCTGCCCGCCCCCTTCTTCCGGAAAGAAAGGGTCCGTTTGCCCAGGTGGTGGTTTTTGAAGGGGTCTCCTTTGCCAGCAAGGCCGCACCGATGAACGCAAAGCGCATCCTTTTTGCCAAAACCGGGTCGTTTTTTTGCAGTGGCAGTTAGCTATGCGCTCAAGGGAAATCAGGGTACTTGTTCTTTGCTTGCCGGCGAGGACGTTAATCGAAGTAGAACAAGTCCTCGAATTTCTTGTCGAGGGCGATACAGAGCACCAGCGCCAGCTTGGCCGTAGGGTTGAACTGTCCAGTTTCGATGGAAGAGATAGTCTGGCGGGACACGCCTACCAGCCGCGCCAACTCGACCTGCGAGAGGTCTTGTTCGGCACGGGCCACTTTCAAGCGGTTGCGCAGCACGAGCTCGCCGTCGTTGCCATGCGCATCCTCAAGACCAAGCGAAGGTAGCTTCATCATAATCCCGCTTCACCTACATCGTTGCCAGAATATGCTTGATGAAGAACACCACAGCTCCAAGCGCAGCTAAGGCACCTAGAGCCAATGCGCCCTTGTCGCGGAATTGAGCGAACCGGCAGAAACACAGAGCCGCCATACCCGACATCATAATGACATTTGCAACACTTACATCCTGATCATGGAAGTAGTCCCATGTGATCACAATCGCCCAGGCCATCATCATGACCGTCGCCATCACGGCGTTCGCGCGCTGGTTCATGAGCATGAATCGCTCGTCGTAAACTCCACTGTCCTTACGGCTTTTTTCAAGAATCTCGTCTTTGTCCACAAGACCCCCTATGCGTTGTACACTAATTAATATCACATTTATGACAAGTTTTATTGTCATAACGATAAGTATAGTTGGCAAAAAAGGGAAACGCAAGAGCTGCGAGATAGATACAAAACCGCACCTATGCGCGTTTGGCCGCGGTTGGCCGCACAGGGCACAGCCGCGTACCTGCTATGATAAGCGTCATGAAACAGGCTGAGTCCGCATCGACCGATCCAACCGCCCCGCAGCGCCGCTGGCCGCGACGGCTTGCCATCGCGGGTGCCGTTTTGCTGCTGGTCGTGATTCTGGCTATCGGGGCGTTTCTGGCCTACGCGGGCAACTATTACCGCGATGCCGATACCAATCACGCCAACCTCGTCTCAAGCGAACAGGTTCGCGTGGAACAGCAAGACGGCTACGTGGCTTTTGGCGACCCGAACGCGAAAACGGGATTGGTGTTCTATCCGGGCGCAAAGGTCGAATACACCTCATATGCCCCGCTCATGCGCGATTTGGCCGAACGCGGCTACCTGGCAGTAGTGGTGGAGATGCCCTTCAACTTCGCCTTCTTCAACATCAACGCTGCCGACAGCGTGCGCAGCGCCTTTCCGCAGGTGCAGCAATGGTGGGTGGGCGGCCACTCGCTGGGCGGCTCTATGGCAGCGCAGTACGCCGCCGACCATGCAGGCGACGCGACGCTCGGCGGCCTCGTACTGCTAGGCTCCTACACCGCCAGCGACCTTTCAGCCACCGACCTGGGCATCATCGCTGTATATGGCTCGAACGACCACGTGCTCAACCGCGACAAACTCGCCTCGAGCAAAGCACTTATGCCACCCGACGCATTAGTGGTGAAACTGCCCGGCGGAAACCACGCGCAGTTCGGCGACTACGGAGCGCAGGACGGCGACGGCGAAGCCTCTATCCCGCCCGAGCAACAACAGGCAGAAACCGCCGAAGCTATCGACGCTTACGTGCGCACGCTTCAGGGAGCTGCCGGGCAGTAAGGCGGCGAAGTCGCATCCTCTTAACCTGACTGGCCATTGGAAACCGCCGAAACCAGATACGCTTCTGCACCGGATTCGAAGCGCGACCGATTAGGCGAATTCGCAAAAGCAATGTACCCGAGCGCTGAAACAGCCTCTCTTCCTGCAGAGCGCCGCAACAAAACGTCAACGCAGCTTGTCTTTCCGCTCGCGCCAGTCGGGCAGATACGTGTCCATCAAATCTTTGAAACGCTGCCCATGGCCGCGCTCGCGCAGGTGGCAGAGTTCGTGGACAACCACGTATTCCAGACATTCCGGCGGATAGAGAGCCAAGCGCACGTTGATGCAAATGCGCCCTGTCGCAGGTTGGCAGCTCCCCCAACGACTGGTCATATTGCGGTAAGCCAGCCGTCCCGCCTTCACGCCCATAAGGGGCTCCCATGCGCTCACCAGTGCCGGAGCACACGCCTCGACAACGGCGCGCCACTCAGCAACCTGCTCGGGAGGCGCCTCGGCAGCAGCGCTTCGGGGCGACGCGGCTATCTGGGCGCGACGGCCCTCGATCCAGCTGCGCTTCTCGCGGACGAAAGCAACGACGAACTCGTCGGGGGTTCGCAGTGGGGCAGACACTTCCACGCGCCCATCAGGCGCCTTCACCCGCAGATTCACGTTCTTGATACGCTTGCGCGCAAGACGCACCGACAAGTCATCAACCACCAGCTCGCGCAGCTCGACGGTTGCCGCGCGCCGCGATGCGCCAGGCCGTCTCACGCGCAACCTCCGCGACGATTCCTTGCATCGCCGCCGATCGGCCTCGGCAAAATCCGCTGAGCTGCCGGGCATCCTTTGCGCTCGGATCGCCGAAGGGTGCGGCATTCCCCGTTTCCCCTCATGCGTTAAGAGCCATCTCGTACGCTACATTCCGAGCGATGCCGAATTCATCAGCGAGGGTCCGGGCGATATCCTTCTTCGAGCCGCCCTCGGCTTTAAGCTCGATGGCACGTGCAGCAGCAGCAGCCTGGGCATCATGCTGGGCGACGGCGCCCTCGTCCTTGCTGGGACCGTCCACGACCAAGACCACCTCGCCTTTGATACTGCCTGCGGCGGCCCTTGCCACAAACCGGTCGCGCACGTCGGCCGTCGCCCCGCGCGCCACCTCCTCGTGCAGCTTCGTAAGCTCCCGGCACACCGTCACCTCGCGATGAGGATACACGGCAGCGAGAACATCGAGTGCGTCCACCAGGCGATGAGGACTCTCGTAGAAGACGAGCGCTGCGTCGAGCGAGCGCAAGCCCTCCAATACCGCACGACGCTCAGCGTCTTTGCGGGGGAAAAAACCGCCGAAGTAGAACCGCGGGCTGTCGCAACCGCTTGCCACGTAAGCAGTTGCGACAGCCGTGGGACCGGGCAGCACCTCAACCGGGGCATCCGCTTCGCGAGCAGCACGCACAAGGCGCAGGCCAGGATCGGACACGCCGGGCATGCCGGCATCGGAGCAGTAAGCTATGACCTCGCCTTCCAGTACCCGGTGCACGATGCCTTCGGCACGATTTCCTATCATCTCCTCATCAAGGCGCTCGATGCGCTTCTCGATGCCGTAAGCAGCCAGCAGTTTCCCCGTGACACGGGTATCTTCGGCACACACGGTGTCGGCGGCACGCAATGCGCCGAGCGCACGCTCGGTCATATCGCCCAGATTCCCCAACGGCGTCGGGCAGATAACGAGTTTTCCGGCCACGGCTTCCCGCTACCTCCGGCGCATAACGACGAACGCGACCACCAGGATGACCAGCGCCAGCACCACGACGCCACCGATGATAAAGGGCAGCGGGCTATCGCCCGTACTGGCCAGCAAGCCGATGCTTTCCATACGCATTCCTTCCATAGGTGAAAGATACCTCCGAGCAAGGGTATTCCTGCCATGATCGCACAACCGGCCTCGTTATCCCAGAGAGCACTTGCTGAAACATCGAATGCTCGCAGGAGGGAAATTCGCCCTTTCTCATCATTTCTCCCCCGCACCCGACCGATCGCCGTTGCGCTACAATGGCGGCAGCAAGGACGTTTTCCGCCGGAAGGAGCACTCCTATGAACAGCGAGTTCACCCTGCAGACAAGCGACGGCATCCTACTCGTCGGCAGAATCGATGCGCCCGACGCGCCCAAGGCGGCCGTCGTCATCGTGCACGGGCTCTGCGAGCATTACGGCCGCTACGACTACGTGGTGGAGCAGCTGAACGCGGCAGGCTATGCAACTATGCGCTTCGATCATCGCGGGCACGGGCGTTCCATGGGCAAGCTCACCTACTACGCCGACCGCACGCAGATCGTCACCGACACCGACCTGTTCGTCGCACGCATGCGCGCGACGTTCCCGCAGCTGCCGCTGTTCATGATTGGCCACTCCATGGGCGGCTTCGGCGCAGCCAGCTACGCGACGGCACACCCGGGCGAGCTGCGCGGCTACGTGCTCTCCGGTGCCTGGACCCGCGACCATCGCGGCTTGGCCATCGTTGACGACACGCTGTCCGCGGACCAATACCTGCCCAACGAGCTGGGCGGCGGCGTGTGCTCCGATCCCGCGGTGGGCGAGGCATATGCGGCCGACCCCCTGGTGGCCAAGGAGTTCTCGGTAGGGCTACTGCGCTCCGTGCATGACGGCCACGATTGGCTGCGCGTAAACGCCGCCACGTTCTCCGATCCGGTCATCTTGCTGCACGGCGGCGAGGACGGTCTTGTGTCGCCCCAGGACAGCATCGATATGTACGGGCAGGTGTCCTCGACGGACAAGTCGCTGCGCATCTACGCGGGCCTCTGCCACGAGATATTCAACGAGTTCAAGCGCGACCGCGTGATCCGCGATACCGTGGAATGGCTCAACGACCACGTCGGGTAAGAGCGAATAACACGAAGGTTTCGGAAAACTTTGAAAGCTGGAGGATCATCCAGAGCAACGGAGGCTGGCAGCCACATGACCGCCAGCCTCCGTTTTCCTCCGCGATCCAAGACTGCCCCGTCGCCTTTCCGTCAATTTTTCAGAGTCGCAGGGAACGCAGATCGGTCTCGCTACTCTCCGCGCGCGGCCGTCACGTCTTCTTCCACCTGAGCGAGAGCGGTCGCAAACGCATCGGGATGTTCGTAGTGGATGTCGTGGCCAGACTTGATAGTGACGAGCTCGCAACCAGCAACGAGATCCAGCACGCGCGCAGCATCTTCGTCAGAGTTCGCGGCATAGAGCAGCCCGTCCTTGCCGTAATTCGTTTCCGCCTTGAGGTAGACCGTCGGACAGGTTATACGCCGCAGCAGGTCGGCCTGGTCGACGCCCTCGAACCATGACCCCGTGTAGAACGTTTCGCTGAACCGTACGTCGAAATCGTCGTAGAAGTACATGCCGCGCACCCAATCGTGCGGCACCCAGGCCAGCGTTAAATGCTTGTCGGGATGCCCCGCGCGCTCCTGCACCGTCCATTCCGCAATCTTGGGCTGCAGTCCGCCGAATAGCGAGAACAAGTAGCTATGTTGTGCATAGTACACCACCGGGTCCTCCACTTCGGTTTGCTGGAGGAAGGCGTGGATCACCTCGAAGGCATCGCGCCACACGAAGCATCCGGGCTCCTGCTGCATCTCGACCGGCGTCACGCGGAACAGCGGCGGATCTTCCAACAGGCAGCCCGCTACGCGCTCCGCATCGTTGGCGGCAAGCCATGCGGCAATAATGCCTCCCGACGAATGACCCGACACGAGATAGGAGTCTCCTATCGTTTGTCCGGCGAACGCCTTGAGCGCTTCGCCCATGGTTTGCAAGCGGTAGAGCGCCGGATCGTGGCTCGACTCGCCGTGGCCGAAACAGTCGACGGTGAACACATGGTAGAATTTCGCCAGTTCAGGCAGCACGCGCGCGTAGTCTTCCCACTGCATGCCCTGGCCGTGCACGAGCAGCAGCGCCGGGCCGTTGTCGGGGCCTTCGGCGTAGTTGAGAGCCACACCTCCGTCTTGCGCTGCGCCCTCTGCGAGCGGCGTTTCGCTCCCCTGGGTCGCCGCGTCTGCCTGCGACGCTTCGCCCCCTGCCGCTTCGCTTACTGGCAGCGCTTCGCCTTTCTGGGTCGCTGCGCCTACTGGCAGCGCTTCGCTTTCCTTGGCAAGCGAAGGCAACGCCGAAAGCGGCACCTCGACCTGCTTCTCCACGAAGCCCGCCGCATACGCCTTCTCGATGAGGCGCTCTTCGCCGTGGCGGTTGTTGTCCACGTACCACCAGAGCCCCGCGGCCGCAACCGCAACCAGCACTGCAACCGCTATGCCCTCGATCATGGCAGCCCTTCTTCCTCGGCCTCTATGCCTTGCAGCCTCCGCCATCATGGTGCCCGCCCCTTCCTTTGACCTGGTCCAGCAAGGAGGAAACGTGGTCCATGAACTCGTCGGCCTTCACCATGGCGAGGCCCTGTCCCTCGTCTCCCAGCACGAGCAGCACGTCGCCCGCCTCGATGCCGAACAGATCACGCGCCTGCTTCGGGATGACCACCTGGCCGCGCTCCCCTACCGTCACGGTTCCGAACAGGTGCTTCCCGCGCGGAGGCAGGGGCAGCTCCGTCCCTTGCGCGTCGTAGGAAACCAAGGCGTCCAGCGACACGTCGAGCACGTCGGCCAATGCGGCGGCGTTCGCCAGGTCGGGCATCGATTCGCCCGTCTCCCACTTCGTCACCGTCTGGCGCGACACGCCAAGGCGCTCGGCCACCTGCTCTTGCGTGAGGCCGCATGTTTTCCGCCTACCCTGAATGTTCGTGTGGATCATGTTTTTCACACTCCTTGTGCCTCTCAGCTTACGGCTTCCACCAGCCGACATCCACCAACCAAACATGACAGTATCTAAGCGTTTTGTCGCGTTTCGGTTGCAGGGGGAATATGAGGTGGATTCGCGGTAGATTCGCGTGGCTTCGCGATCGCGCAAGGACGGCATCTCGCGTCACACCGAGTGGACGAATGTGCTAGAATGCGGGAATACGGTGCCCCGGCATACCGGGCGGCATCGCTTCTAGTTAAACCGGGTGGCCGTCGAATGCAACCCGGTTTTTCCTTTCACCAATGCAGTTCACTTTCTCCGGTCGATTAAACCGACGATTCCGATGACAACTGACATCAAAGCACACACGGCAATGACCGTTTGAGCATCCATCGCGATCACCCCCTCTCGGGGATGCCACCCGGCAAGCGAAGCACCGCAGAGATAGATTATACTCGCGAAGGCCTTGCCGTGATACTATTATTTTCCCAGTTCAAATGCGTTTTTATGCTTGAAAGGCGCTTGATTTTGGCAAGGTTTTCGCACGTGTTTTGCCGTAGTTCTGTTTGAAGTTTGCCAGGTTTCTGTCAGGTTTGCGCGGTCGAACCGCCAGCTGCGTAAACTTCAGTACTAATACCAAATGTTCACCTTGAGCACGGCGAAGACAGCCGCAATGTAGACAAACCCATGGCTCGCATTCAGCTGCGAAAGCATCAGCGTGGCAATCAACGCCAGCACCACCACGATCATCGAGGTGGTGAACCCGCGCGAGGCGAACACGCGAAACTCAAGCAGGGGTATGGTCAGACGCAGTTGCCGCACGATGAACCACGCGAGCGCAATCACAGCCACCCCCAGCATGCCCAGCACCACCGGGTTGTTCCAACCAAGCGTGCCCGCCATGCTCAAGCTGCACAGCGGCGACCGGCTGGCCGCCGTGGACAAGGCCGTCGAGCGCGGCGTGCTGAAGAAGGCTGACACCCTCGGCGAGCTGGCCGAGCAGTTGGAACTCGACCTCGTCGTGCTGAAGAAGTCGCTCGCACCCCAGTAAAAGCTCCGCTGCTACAGCAACGCCTCCACCGCAGGCGCCACCACGTCGGGAACGCTAGCCGTAGGCTCGAAACGGCGCACGACGTTGCCGTCGCGGTCGACGAGGAACTTCGTGAAGTTCCACTTGATAGCAGGTTTGGAGGCGTAGCCAGGATCCGCCTTACCCAACATATCTTCCAAAATGGACGTGAGTTCGTGGCCTTCGTCGAAACCTTCGAAGCCCTTCTGTTGCTGCAGGTAAGCAAACAGCGGATCGGCCCCTTCGCCGTTGACCTCGATCTTCGCGAACTGCGGGAAAGTCACTCCAAAACGGGACGTGCAGAAAGCGGCGATTTCCTCGTTCGTCCCCGGCGCCTGATGGCCGAACTGGTCGCACGGAAAATCCAGTATCTCAAGCCCGCGTTCGTGCAAGTCGCGGTACATCTCCTCAAGTTGCGCATAGGTTGGCGTGAAGCCGCATTCGGTCGCCGTATTCACCACGAGCAACACTTTGCCCTGGTAGTCTGCGAGCGATACGCGCTCGCCCGCTTGCCCCTCAACAGTAAAGTCGTAGATGCCCATATCGTCCTTCTTTCTTGGAAGTATCATCGAGCGGTATGGACCTATTGTACACTCTATTGTTATTTAGTTAGTAACATTTCGGTAAACAATCGGGAACGACGGAACGCCTAGCGGCTGCCCTCCTGCTCTAGCAAGTCGATGAGTTCTTGGCGCGTATGCACGTCCAGCTTCGCGTAGATGTTGCGCACATGGCTGCGCACGGTGTTCTCGCTCACGAACAGCACCCCGGCAATATGGGCTTTCGTGCGGCCGCGCGCCAGAAAGCCCAGTATCTCGCCCTCGCGCTCGGTCAGGCCGCCGCGCTCGGCCAGACGCGAGCAGCGCTCGTCGAGCGCCTCGTCGAGCGAAGGACGTTCGCCCGCCGCATCGGCACGCACGCCGCCGGCACCCGCACCAACGCCCGCCGCGTCCTCTCCGCCTTCAGCCAGCTCGTCGTCCAACCCCCGCAGCCGACGCTTGCGGCGACGATCACGCGACACCAGCACCGTAGCCACCGACAGCGCGTAGATCACCGCCACGATGATGATGAGATAGCGCATAATATCTTGACCCTCGCCGAACAAGTCGACCGGCAAAGACCCGATAAAGTAGCCTCCCACCAGCGCCGCAGCCAGCAAGATGCGTGACAAGCCCATGGCTGCGCCCATGAGCACATACGACGACACACGCCGCTCGTGGGCAACCTCGGCCACCACGTAGGTGATCAGCAGTGCAATGAAGTAGTAACTGCCCAGAAGCACCGTACTGAAGAACAGGTTGAACCGCTCGTCCAGAAACGGCAGGAACACCAACAACGATGCGATAATGGGCATGAGCACGCGAAACGCCGTCGATACCTGAGGCACGCGCTGAAACGCGAACACGATTACCGAGAACGCGACGATGCCGATGAGCATGCCGGCCACCGACACCGTGCCCGATCCCGCAAACGTGATGGATCCCGCCAGCATAAAGCTGTTCAGCAGTCCGATGACCGCCTCCAAGACACAGTATGCGATAAGCGCATCACCGAGCATCAAGAAGGCATCGCGGTATCTCCGCGGCTTCGCCGACAGGGTGCCCGCATCGCCCGGCACACATCCCGCCACCCCCGCTTCCTCCGCATCCGCTAGAGCATCCGCAACCATCTTCTTGAAGGCACGGCGAACGTATACGGCGCAAAGCGCCATGATCACCAACAGCACGCTGCTCACCACCAGCTGGGTGGAGCTTTCCAGCGCAGAGAGCGCGGTCGAAGTAACCATACTCAGCAGCATGCCCAAGGCGATCTGGGTGACGATGACAAGGGGCCGCTGCATTGCCATGACCTCGATCCAGGCAAGCGACAGCATAACGGAGGACATCCCGAAACAGACTCCGGGGACAATCAGTGCCAAATCTGAGGGCAGTTCGGAGAACACGCCGAACAAGGTGAGCACCTTGGCAACGATCAACAGCGCCACCGGGGGCAAGAGAGGCATGGACAGCACTTTGAGACGCCCGCGCAGCGTAAGCACGATGACCACAGCAGAGCACAGCGCGACAGTAAGGGCCACCACCACATTGAAGAACAAATCTGGCACGAACAGAAACGGCGATTCGACCGAGGCGAACGCCGATAAATACGAGTTCGAGTTAACCCCACGGAACAGCCCGAACCCGACAATGATGACGACAACGAGCACTGGAGGGCACACCACGGCCGAAGCGGACGAGTCGGTAGCGAGCTCGTCGTCGCGCCCCATCGCATCACGTGCGCGCCCCGCGTCGCGCTTTCGCATACCCCTGGTTTCCATAGTCAGCATCATACCGGAATCCGGCGCGCCGCACAGTGCAAAGAGGCACCAAGACCGCCGCACGGAGCAATATAGTCCGAAACGGACGGTGACAATAATCGAGGTCGGGCCGTATGGTTGTCCTGCTCGCTTTACCGCAAGGCGAACAGGAGGGCACCACCCGCACCAAGTGCACCACAAGCCTTGGCAAGGGCACGTGCAAGACCATGAACCTAAGGGAGGGTACACATGGAAACGAACATGAAGCGCCGCGACTTTCTGAAAACGGCCATCGCATCGGGAGCCGTATTGATGGCAGGCGGTACACTCGCCGGCTGCGCGCCAACAGGCGGCGGCAACGCAAGCAAAGGCGCGAGCGACGGCGACTCCGTCGTCGGCACGTCGCCGGTGAGCTTCTCCGAGGAGACTGACGTTCTCATCCTCGGCACGGGCATTGCCGGCATGTCGGCAGCCATGGATCCCGTCGAGGCGGGCCACAAGGTCATGCTCGTGGACAAGCTCGACCGCATCGGCGGCGAGAGCTTCATCGCCTGCGGTGTCATGAACGTCTCCGGCAGCGTCATGCACCAGGAAGCGGGCATTCCCGGCACCGCCGAGGAGAAATGGGCGAAGTACGCCCCTGTCCTCGAGAAGGCCGGCGAGACCGACGACCTGGAGTACAAGAAGAACGTCTACCTGTGCCAAACCGAGTGGGCAGACCGCGTATACCAGGATTACGGCGCGAAGTTCCAGCCCTTGGCCGAATACAAGGACACCGGCGCCCCCACGTCCATGCTGCTGCCCGAGCACGGCATCGGCGACATGACCACGGTGCTCACGCCGCTGCAGAAGGGCCTCGAGGAGAAGGGCGCTACCTACAAGCTGAACCTGCGCGCCACGAACTTCATCGTCAACAAAGACGGCAATCCCATCGGCGTGCGCTTCAACGACGAGAAGAACAGCAAGACGGTCGACATCAAGGCGCAAAAGATCATCGTTGCCACAGGTGGCTTCTCCTGCAACCAGGAAATGATGTCCTCCTTCCTACCTACGCAGGCAAAGCTCGGCCCACTGACCGTGCATTCCATGGGCGAAGGCCACCAGATGTGCAAGGCTCTCGGCGGCGTATACAACCGCATGGACATGGAAGCCAACCGCATGAGCGACCTCGCCCAGGTGACGGTATGGGGCTACTTCGGCCCGAACGTCCAGATCACCCCTCAGGGACGCCGTTTCATCAAGGAGGATCAAAGCCACGACACGCCCGACAAGGCTGCCGAGTTGGAACTGGGCTTCTGGTGGACCATCTTCGACAACCAGCTGACGAGCGGCAGCCAGAAATGGAACGTCGAACAGAACATGAAGAGCAACGCCGAGCGCCTCGTCGGCCCCTGCAACACGCTTGACGAGCTCGCCACCGCCATGGATGTGCCCGCCGACAACCTGAAGGCCACCTTCGAGGCCTACGATGCGGCCGTTGCCGCCGGAGAGGACAAGGAATTCGGCAAGAAACTGTTCCTGAAGTCGCTCGCCGCCCCCTATTACGCCATGAAGCACTTCCCCTACCGCTACAAGACCCATGGCGGCATGAAGATCACCACCGACAGCCAGCTCGTCGACAAGGACGGCAACCCCATCGCCAACGTCTACTGCTGCGGCTCCACCGTAGCCGACAGCGGCAGCGACCTTTCCCCCAACGCCGGCAGCGCCTTGGTTACCGGCAAAGCCGTAACCGCCGCCCTGAAGGCCTAACAGGTCAAGCAAGCAGCACCAACCCCGCAGGTCGATCCCGACCTCCCCCTCCTCGCCGAAGCGGCTCCCGACCAAAACGTCAGGAGCCGCTTCAAGTTTTCCCAACCACGTAGAGGGTCTGGGTGTCGGGGTCTGGGTGTCGGGGTCTGGGTGTCGGGGTCTGGGTGTCGGGGTCTGGGTGTC
>NZ_JAVWUP010000057.1:0-14945 GCF_036667095.1 Gordonibacter sp.
GGAGTCTTCTGCGCTGGCTTTGGGTGCGCAGCCCGACAGCCCGATGGCGGCAAACGCTCCTGCGGCAGCGGCTCCCGTCAGAAAGCTGCGTCGCGACAATCCCTGGTCTTTGAAGTTCTTCATGGTGGTTCCCTCCTGAAACAACCTGCATCCTCGATGCTCCCTTACGGCGGCCGTCGTGTTCTCAAGGCCGTGGGGCAATCATGCGGCCGGCCGGGCGGTCTGTCCTCACCGCAAGGGCACCATTTTTGCGCGTCGTGCGCCGCGGGGATTCTCACCCCCAAGGTACCAGAGCGAATGTTTTGCCTTGTCAGACAAGGGCGAGATGAGGTAGGCTTACGGCATCGAACCGAAAGCGAAGGCAGGGAGGGCCATGCGCAACGGCAAAGGCGTGCTCACGCCAGCAGTGCTGCGCTGTCTGGTGGTAGTAACCATCGACCTGGTGTCCACGTGGCTGGTGAACACGTATCTCTATCCGCAGTACAACAGCGTCTTGCCGCAGGCGCGTGATGCCTCGTCGGTGGTGGGGGTGGCGGTGTTCATTGCGCTGGCGCTTTGGGCTGTGCGCAAGCCGGCGTCCATCAATGATCGCACCCTAGCCACGGTTTCCATGGTCGGGTTCGCCTTCTCGTTCGCCCTCATCGTCATGGGGATCTACCGCATGGAGCCTTTGCTGCTGTTGGCGGGTTCGTGCTTGCGCAGTATGTCTACGCGCTGGTTCGTCGTGATGGCCGGTATGTCGCTGTGCACCCTCGACAAGCGCGCCTGCATGCTGACCGTAGCCGGCGCGTTTTTGCTGAGCTATGCCGTGCGCCTTCCTCTGGCGGCGCTGGGCGAGGTGCCGCTCATGCTGGTGATCATGGTGCTGCCGTTCGTTATGTACGCGCTCTGTCGCTCGCTTGCCCTCCAGGTGCTCCAGGACGTACGCGCCGCCACGCCCCCGGCCGAGGCATCCATCACGCAGCCAGCTTCGTATTTGCCGTTTGCCCATAACCTGTTCATTGCCATCTTTGCTTTCCGCATTGCCTACGGACTTGCGCTCACGTTCGGTTCGGTGGAGGGAAATCCTCCGCAGACGTTTTTGGCTGCGGCTCCGCTGCTGGTCGTGTTCGCGGCGGCGTTTCTGCCGCGCATGCCGAAAGCTGACGTGCTGTACCAGGCTGCGGCTCTGTTCGTGGTGGCAGGTTTTCTGGCGGTGATCGTGCAGACCGGACATGGGGAAACCTGGTTGCCCTCGGCGGCAAACGGGCTCCTGTATGCCGGCAGCGAGTGCTTCGACGCGTTGGTGTGGCTCTCGCTGGCCTCGATCGGCGCGCGCAACCGCACCAATGCGCTGGCCGTGATCGCTTGGGGGCGCGCCGCTTCGTCGGCGGGCCTGCTGTTGGGAGCCACCATCGGGCATGGCGTGAACGCGGCGGACAACTCGCTTGTGGTGGCGCTGTCCATTGCCGCGGTGTTGCTGGTGTTCGTGGCCGTGAACCTGACGGTGCTCAAGGGCTTCGGCTTCCAAGCCACCATCGATGGGGTGCAGTCGGCGCAACCGGTCATGGCGCCGCCGCCTGCCGCGGTAGGCTTGTCCGACAAGTGCGCCGTCGTGGCAGGGGAGGGCCGCTTGACGCCGCGCGAAACCGAGATACTCGCGTTGCTGGCGCATGGCCGCAACGGCCCGTTCATCCAGGAAAACCTCGTGCTGTCGCGCAACACGGTGAAGACGCACGTGGCCAATATTTACGCCAAGCTAGGCGTTCATTCTCAGCAGGAGCTCATCGATTTGGTGGAGCAGGTGGAGGTGCGGGCCAGCTAGTGCAACCGCTGATCTTCCAACGTTCGACGCATCTTTCCTCGCCTACGGCTGACCAGTAGGTAAGCTGCCATCGCTATGAGGGCCACGGTCGACATAGCTTGGAACAGGCCGCGGTAGCCCCAGAAGGGCTGCACGATGCCCAGCAGCAGCGGGCCGATGCCTACACCGATGTCCAGCATGATGTAGAACGTCGAGTTCGCCAGGCCCAGTCGATCGTCAGGGGCAATGCGAACGGCCAGTGCCAGGCCGCTTGCCTGCACCGTGCCCACACCGAAACCCAAGAGCGCGGCAGCTATCAGCATGGCGAGCGGCTGATGCACTCCGGACAGAAGCCCCATGCCAATGATGAAGGCGATAAACGCGGGTATCATAACCACGCGGTCGCCCCGGCGGTCAAAGAGCTTGCCCGTGAAGGGCCGGGTGATGAAGGTGGCAAGGGCGTATACGATGAAGAAGTAGCTTGCGGGCCCTTCGAGGCCGTTCTCTGCGGCAAACGGCGTCAGGAACGCAAGAAGACTGGAGTAGCAGAAGAACAGCAGGGCGCATACTGTGCTGATGGACAGCACGCTCGGCTCGAGATAGTTCCTCACGTTAGGCCGCGGCACGCGAAATGCAGAAGCCTCCTCATCGCGCTCTTCGCGGGCGATGCCGCGGGCTTTCGTCTCGATGCTGCTGCGGCTGCTCTCGGGTGCTTTCAGCAGGGCTGCGGCACCCAAGCTCAGCGCCGCAACCGCGGCAGCCACTATGAACAGCAGCTTGAACCCGGCGTTCTGCGTGAGGAACATGCCCAAAAACGGGCCGATGGCGGCACCTAGGGTGACGGACAGCATGTAGTAGCCCACCCCCTCGCCTTTGCGGCTGTCGGGTACGAGCGAGGTGACGATGGTGCCGATGGTGGTGGAGCACATCCCGTAGGCGAATCCGTGCAGCAGCCGGATGGCGAACAGCGGCCCGAATGCGGGCCCCAGCAAATACAGCGCTGAGAACGCTACTTCGCCCACGGCACCGATGACCAACAGGCGCTTGCGACCGATCTTGTCCATGACGCGTCCGCTGATCAAGCGAGCCGTCAAGGCGCCAATGATGAAGATGCTGGCGGCGAGGCCCGCGGCTGCTGCCGGGGCATCGTAGGTCTTCATGGAGTAATCGGCAACGACTACCATGAGCCCGTAGTAGTTCACCATCAAAAGGAAGTTCACGATAGTGCCGAGGGTGAAGTCTTTTGTCCAAAGTTTGGCGGTTGCCATGTTCCTAGCCTTCCGCTCCTGTCTCGGGAGCGTCTTTCGCGATAAGCACGGTAATGGGGGACTGCTGCACCACGGCATAGCTGATGCTGCCCAGGTAGCCTTTGACGCCGCCTTTGCCGCGGCTGCCCATGACGATGAGATCGCACCCCTCGTCGCGTGCGCACCTCAGGAGCAAATCGGCCGGCGAAGATCCTTTCAGCAGGTGGACATGGGTCGGATTGGAGAGCGTGTCGGCAAAGCTCTCAAGCACTTCGCGCGTTGCGTTTGCCTCGTCTACCAGCAGATTTTCTACTCCGGCTTCGATCAGGCTCGCATAGAGTTTCAGTACGTGCACCAGCACCAGCTCGATGCTTCGATCCTGCGCCGCGATAGAGCAGGCAACTTCGAGCGCCTTTTTGGAAGGGGCCGAGCCGTCGTAGGCTACGAGGATTTTCGAGCACCACATTGCGCATCACTGCCTTTTTGTATCGGCGGATTGGGAGGGAGCTGTCTGCTATTGTACTGCCCGATATATTTCCGCTGGGTTACAGGATGGTGGCATTGTATCAGTGATGCTGCCGCCAACGGAGTGATGCTGATCTTTTGTGCTGATCTTTTGTGCGAACAAATCATTGACCCGGCCTAGTCGCCCCGGTACAATATGCTCTCGCGTGCAACGCTGGCGATGTGGGCCGTTAGCTCAGTTGGTAGAGCAGGGGACTTTTAATCCCAAGGTCGCGGGTTCGATTCCCTCACGGCCCACCATTTCAACGTCAGTCACGCAATCGCATCGAGAGCTTCGGTGTCAAGCGCCGAGCACAGCCGTTTCAAACTGGGCCATCGTCCAACGGCAGGACTCTGGTTTTTGGTACCAGCTATCCAGGTTCGAATCCTGGTGGCCCAGCCAGTTTGAAGTTGTTTACATTTCCGCAATTGACCACTCGCTCAAACTGGCTGATCACCGATTTCTTTTAACTCGGCCCGCTCCCGCTTTTTGGATTATCGCTATGATGTGCGAATCCAAATATCGAAAACCTCGTAAGGCGGCATGATCACGTGATCTTCTAAGTTGGGGCGACAGCACCTCAAGGCGGAAACGGCTTCCACCTGCCCATCGGGCATAACTGGAATCCGATCGGAGTCGTCCACGGCGACGACGGTGCCGTACCTCATCTTGAGAGGGTTTCCGGTGTCCTGATTGGCCATGAGCAGCGCAATGTCGAATGCATCCATGATGCTAGCTCCTTGCGAATCGGCGGAATCGTGTTGTGCATTCCATGCCGGGAGACAGCTTCATCGACTGGCGAATCGCCACCAGGTCGCTGCGCTGGATGCCTGCTTTGCAGTAGGAAAAGTCGCAGACATCCCCCATATCCAGGGGAATGCAAGCGTGCGAGATCTCGAACCCTTCCGCAGCCGCTGTTTTAGCTGCGAGCAATGCCTCTGCTTTGGCTTGCATCTGTTCGCGGCCGCTCGTTCTCGTATGCGGGTGCGTTCCCGTTGGCGGCTTTCATCCGATCAGTTCGAACGGCAGGTCGCTCCCGATGCCAGACGTTGCCAGTACGTCTCCTTGGTTTGTTACCAGCACGGCCTCGAGAGCGGGGTCCTTTTCGACGAAGGCCAAGGCCTGGTCGGCACCCATGATGACGAGCGCGGTGGTAAAGCCGTCGGCGTCAAGCGAGGTGCTCGACACCACGGTGGCGCTCAGTAGGTCGGTAGCTGCGGGACGCCCGGTACGCGGGTCGAGGATGTGGTGGTACAGCGTTCCGTCTCTCTCGAACGCGCGCTCGTAAATGCCGCTTGTTACCACGGATCCATCACGCACGTCGACGGTGGCGAAGGCGTCGAGCAGCGGCAGCGTGCTTGAGGGGAGGGGCTTGCGGATGCCCACGCGCCAAGGAGACCCATCGGGCTTTCCTCCCATCACGGCCACGTTGCCGCCTAGGTTGACCAGGGCATGCCTGACACCGCGCTTTCTCAGAAGTGCTAAGAGGCCATCGGCAATATAGCCCTTCGCGATGCCGCCCAAATCGACGCAAGCGCACGGGTCGTGCAGCGTCACCACCGAGCCTTCTACTGCAATGTTTCGGTAATCCACCTGCTGCAATGCTGCAGCTAGACTGTCGGCAGAGGGAACCGTCTGCTGTTTGAAATCCCACAGCTGCGTAGCGCTTCCCATGGTCACATCGAACAGGCCGTCGGTACGGCGGCAATACGACAGGGACGTTTCGATGAATGCTGCCAGCTCCGGATCAACCAGGGTGGGGTATCCTTGCGCGTGGTTCAGCCGAAACAGCTCGCTTGCGGGGTTGACGCGCGAGAGCAAGAGCTCGCAACGGTCGCACCAGGCGACGGCTTCGTCAAGCACGGCTTCGTCATCGATATCTGCGCTGATGGTATTCGTGGTGTTGAATCGAAAGAAATCCCGCGAAATCATGCCGCCTCCTTCACGCTGTCTCATAATACGCTACTGGAACAGTATACTTTTCCTCGGCTATTGTCACGCGGGCGGTGTATCATCGGTGTAAGCACCGTAAGCGGACGGCAAGGGGGGATGTGTGGCGAGATCGCGAAAACCGGGCATCATCCAAGGATTCGACGCGTTCGATACCGTTGCCTTCTATGCGTTTTGTCTGAGTGCACCGTTGTTTCTCCCCGTGCTCGAGCAGTGGCGCAGCATGACGGCGTCGACTGCAAGCTCCTGGTCTTTTCTGCCATCGGTGCCGTTTGCCAGTGCATTGTCGCTGGCCGCTATGTTCACGGCGCTCGCCTTTTTATTCGTCTGTCTGCTTAAAACGGCTCATGCGCGCGTGAGCCGCGCCATTATGGTACTGGCGCTTGTCTGCTATGTGGCGGGATACGGCCTGCTGGATCTTTGGAGCTTCAGCGTGCTCGATGGGTCGCTCGTCGAGGCGGCGAGCGGGCTTGCGATGGGGTTCGGTGCGGCCATCATGTGCCTTGTATGGGTAAGCAGGCTGCATGTGATGGAGTTCAAGAGCGCATTGCGGGTGGTATGGGTGGCCGCCTGCTGCCTGTTCGGCGGCTCTTCGCTTTTGCAGCTGATGGGCGCGCCGCTTGCCAGAGTGCTGCTGACGGCGGCCGCGCTGTTGTCCGCGATAGGGTGCGCACGCCTGTTCTTTCGTACCGAGCGAGAGGACGAGCGCGCCATCCAGGCAGGCGTGAATTGGTGGGATGTATTCGGGCATTTGGACGTTTCGGTAGTGGAGGGTACCTCCGATTTTAAGACGCCGCTTGCCCGTGCACTCTTCTTCGTGGTGATGCCGTTCGCCACGCTGCTGCTGTTCGTTGCCGGCAACGGTCTGCCCCGAGCCATCTCGTGGGAGGTGGCTCCCCTGTCGTTGGCGGGGGTTCTTGCTGTAGCGGCCATGCTTGTCCTTCTGCGTTTTAAGACGGATCAGGCGCTCATCAACTTCTCCTACCGTTTTTTCTTGCCCCTTGTCGCCTTTGCGGCATTCGCCGCGACGGCATTCGCCGATGCGGCGTGGCAGCACACGGTGATGATGGTGGGCTCGCTTGCGTTCTGCACGATTTACGCGTTGGTTATGTCGGCGATGCTCGTTGCCATGGCGGGGCACATGCGCTCCCTTGCCCTTCCGGCTGCCGGCATCATGATCATTATCGGGTGCGTGGTGTGCCTGCTTTCAGGTGCAAGCGTTAGCACGGGCGTTCTCGGCGACTATCTGTATCACGTGCTTCTCGTGCTCTTCGTGACCTTGGCCGCAGCGCTCATGGTCACTCCCAGCTCGCGGCTGTGGCATGTGATACTGGAAGGCATCAACGCCGTCGAGTCGGGCGAGGGCGATGCTCAGGAAGGGTACGTCCGTCGTTGCGCCGAACTGACGGAAGCCTATCGCCTCACCCTGCGTGAGGCCGAGATATTGCTGTTGCTCGGGCGTGGTCATACGTCGGCTTTCGTAGCAGACGAGTTGACGGTGGCGGAGTCGACGGTGCGCAGCCATCGTAAGAACATCTATCGCAAGCTGGGCGTAACCTCGCGCGAAGAGCTGTTCAAACTCCTGGACGAAGGGATCTCTGAGGATTCCTGAGCGCTCTACCCCTTTTCGTTTAGAGATAAAGTTCCTGATAAAACGCCAAGTTCCCTCGTTTTGACGATAGCTACGGCAGAGAAAAGACCGTATGGTGGCGGCACTGCCCGGGATATACTAGGAGGCCATCATGGAACTTACGCGTCGTGATTTTTTCAAGGGAAGCATCATCGTAGCGCTCGGTGCTGCCGGTGCCGGCATGCTCAGCTCGTGTGCGGCTAGCAGCGCTGGTGCCCAAGCGGGAGGTTCGCCCGCCGCATCCGATGCGGGCCAGGCATCGAAAACCGTTACGCTCCATCGCGGCTATGGTGCCGCGCACGGCGACAAATGCTTTACGAGCGCCGTCGTAGCCACGGCCGATGACGGCACTATCCTCGCTGTCAGCATGGACGACTACCAGTTCACGGCAGCCGATTCTGCGGGCATTACCGGCGTTCCGAACTCCGATGCTGGGTTCGCGTCCGGGTATGCATCGGGCAAAATGCTTATGTCGAAAGCGGCAAACAACGAGGCGTATTCCGCTTCGATGAAAGAGAAGGCGCAATCCACCACCCCGTGGCTGACATCCATGCACGCCATCGAGGCTTACTGCGTGGGCAAGAAGGCTTCGGAATTGACGAAGACGAGCCTCGATGCCGTGTCGGGGGCTACCTTGGTGGACGCGCCGAACTACCTCAAGTTGGTCTCGCAAGTTGCTGAAAGCGGCGACCATGTCGCGACCGGCACGTACACCGGTGACGGGTCGGATCTCAAAATGGGACGTATCGATGCGGCTGCCCATGGCGACAAGGCATTCACGGAAGCAGTCACCCTTGTGCAGGGCGACGTGCTGGTGGCTTCCAACATCGACGAATTCCAATTTATCAGCGCCGCTACCAACGGTCTCGTGCCCGTGCCCAATTCCGATGCGGCGTTTGCCGGAGGGTACGCCGAGGGTATGGCGCTTATGTCTAAGTCGGTGAACTCCAAGATATACAGCGCCATGATGAAGGAGAAGGCGCAGGCCACGACACCCTGGCTCGATTCCATAACCTCCATCGAATCGTTCTTGGCCGGACAGAAGATAGGTGACGTGAAGGTCAGCGGCCCCGACGCGGTGTCGGGTGCTACGCTGGTTGACGCCGCTGGGTACGTGCAGGCTGCCGTCTCGGCCGCCAAGGCGGCATAGCGGTAGCGCACCTCTCTTTGCGAAAGCGGGTCGGCCCTCCAGCACGCCGGCTCGCTTTCGCTTTGCTTGCTATAATGGGGGAGAGCCGAGGAGGCGGATATATGGACGGATTGCCGAATGGATGGCGGGAGCGCTCGCCGAAACAAATAGCCGCCATCGTGCTGCTCATCTTCATGGCAATGGTGCTCAGCTTCGTGGAGTTTCCGGTGGTGCCCGGTGCCGAGTGGCTGAAATACGATCCGTCGGGCATTGTGTCGCTGCTCGCTACTATCCTGTACGGATCGTGGATCGGCATCGCCGTCGCCGTCGCATCGTGGCTTCCGCACCTTCTCACCGACCCGTTGGGCGCGTTTATGAACATCATGGCCACGGTGTCGCTTATCACGGTCGTAGGCACTGTATACCGTCGTAAGCCGTGCCTGTCGCATGCGGTTCTAGGGTGCGCTGCTGGGGTATTGGTGTCAACGGCGGTGTCCATCTGCCTGAACTTCGTGGTAATGCCGCCGTATGCGGGTGTGTCCTACGAGGAGACTGCCGCTCTGATACTGCCGGCCTTGCTTCCGTTCAACGTGTTCAAAGCGTTGGCGAACTCCATTGTGGCCATTGCGTCGTACCACAAGCTGGCAATGCTTCTCGAAGATCAGCCGGGAGGTCTTTCGGCTTCGGGGCAAAATCGTTCTTGATCCTTCGCCGCAATAGTTTAGAATGTGATGACACTGAAGACGTAGGTACTCGAGAGGGCACCCTGTTTGCGTCAAGAGCCGACAAGGCGGCTGCGCTTCGCGCGAATACCTGGCGGTTCCGCTTCTGCACTTCGAACCGCGCGGCTTCAAACCGCACGCCTGGCATGCAGGCAGTTTCGAACCCGTTGGTTTGTGGGTTTTCTGCGCGCTATTTTTCTCTTGCCTAATTTGGATAAAATTTGGTATCATTTACGATTGCTGTTTAATGACGTATTGCTTGAAGGAGCACTTTTGACCAAAGAAGATGTTATCGAGCTCGAGGGGACCGTCCTCGAGGCGTTGCCAAACGCTATGTTTAGGGTGGAGCTCGAAAACGGCCACAAGATATTGGCCCACATATCCGGCAAGATGCGCATGCACTACATCAAGATTTTGCCGGGCGACAAGGTGACGGTGGAGCTGTCCGTCTACGACCTGAACCGAGGACGCATCACCTACCGCTTCAAATAACGGTGATATGTGCGCAACTCGTGAACCGGGTATGCGTATTCTGTGTGCTCATGACAGTGTGCAAAGCAACAGTAAGTAAAAAGTACGTAAGAAAACGATCGCCTGCGGCTGGGCGTGCTACATAGAACAATGAATGTGCATAACCGAAAGGAATTGAATTATGAAGGTACGTCCTTCGGTCAAGAAAATGTGCGACAAATGCAAGATCATCCGACGCCACGGCAAGGTGCTCGTTATTTGCGAGAACCCGCGCCACAAGCAGCGTCAGGGCTAGGAAAGAGGAGAAACATCTATGGCTCGTCTTGTTGGTGTCGACCTTCCTCGCGACAAGCGCGTTGAAATCGGCTTGACCTACATTTACGGCATCGGCCTGACCACCTCCAAGCAGATCCTCGCCGAAACCGGCGTCGATCCCAGTGTCCGCGTCAAGGACCTCACGGAGGACGATCTGTCGAAGCTTCGCGACTATATCCAGGAAAACATCAAGGTGGAGGGCGACCTACACCGCGAGGTTTCCCAGAACGTCAAGCGCCTCATGGAGATCGGTTGCTATCGTGGCCTGCGCCATCGTCGCGGCCTGCCCGTTCGCGGACAGCGTACGCACACGAACGCGCGTACCCGCAAGGGTCCTCGTAAGCAAATCGGCGGAAAGAAAAAGTGAGGTAGCTTAAGTGGCAGCTAAGAAAAACGTACGCACGCGCATCAAGCGTTCTGAGCGTAAGAACATCGCCGTAGGCGCTGCGCACATCAAGTCTACGTTCAACAATACCATTGTGAGCATCACCGATCCCCAGGGCAATGTGATCTCCTGGCAGTCCGCCGGTACGGTCGGCTTCAAGGGCTCTCGCAAGTCCACGCCGTTCGCCGCGCAGATGGCTGCCGAGGCCGCCGCTAAGACGGCCATGGAGCACGGGCTGCGCAAGGTGGCAGTGTTCGTTAAGGGCCCGGGTTCGGGTCGCGAGACGGCCATTCGCTCGCTGCAGGCCGCCGGCCTGGAAGTTTCCAGCATTCAGGATTGCACACCCATCCCGCACAACGGTTGCCGTCCCTGCAAGCGTCGTCGCGTGTAACTGAAAGGATCGGAGTATTATGGCTCGTTATACTGGACCAGACTGCCGTTTGTGCCGTCGTGAAGGCGTGAAACTCTTCTTGAAGGGCGATCGCTGCTACACGGACAAATGCGCAATCGAGCGCCGCAACTACGCGCCCGGTGAAGCTGGCAAAAAGCGCGTGAAGGAAAGCGAATATCGCAATCAGCTGCGCGAGAAGCAGAAGACTAAGCGTACTTACGGTGTGCTGGAGAAGCAGTTCCGTCACTACTATGACATGGCGAACCGCCAGATGGGCGTTACGGGCGAGAACCTGCTGCGCATCCTGGAGAGCCGTTTGGACAATGTCGTATACCGTCTTGGTTTCGCTAAGTCGCGTGCCGAGGCTCGCCAGCAGGTGCGTCACGGTCATATCACGGTGAACGGTGGCCGCGTCGACATCCCGTCGTTCCGCGTGCGCCCCGGCGACGTGGTTGCTGTGGCCCCCAAGGCCAAGGATCTGCTGGTCATCAAGAGCGCGCTCATCTCCAGCGAGCGTGTCCAGGTGCCGGCTTGGCTCGAGGTGGACATCGAGAAACTGCAGGGCAGCGTGCTTGCGCTTCCGCAACGCGATCAAATCGATTTGGACATTCGCGAACAGCTCATCGTCGAACTTTACTCGAAATAATCGCGGCATAGTAAGGAGGCTCACAAAACATGACAGAGTTCATGAGGCCTACGGTAACAACGGAAGAAGTCAACGACACTGTCGCGCGTTTCATAGTGGAACCGCTCGAGCGTGGCTACGGCTATACGCTGGGCAACTGCATGCGTCGTGTGCTGCTCTCGTCGCTTGACGGCGCTAAGGCGACCGCCATCCAGATCGAGGGCGTGCAGCACGAGTTCGCAACGGCCGAGGGCGTCATCGAGGATATTATCGATATCGTCCTGAACGTGAAGGGCTTGGTGTTCTCTGCGCTCAACGAGGATATCGAGGAGGCTACGGCGCATGTGTCCGCCGAGGGCCCCTGCACGGTGACGGGTGCCGATTTGGACATCCCCACGGAGTTCACGCTGGTGAATCCGGATCATGTCATTGCTACGGTTGCCGATGGCGGCCAGCTGGACATGACTATCCGTATCGGGGTGGGTCGCGGCTATGTGTCCGCCGAGCGCAACAAGCGCACGGAGGACCCCATCGGCGTCATCCATGTTGACTCGTTGTTCTCGCCGGTCCGCCGGTGCACGCTGAACGTCACCGACACCCGTGTGGGTCAGCGCACCGACTACGACAAGCTCGTGCTGGAGGTTGAGACCGACGGCAGCTTGGCACCAGTGGATTCCGTGTGCCGTGCCGCCAACATCATCAACCAGTACATGGGGGCGTTTTTGGGTCTGTCCGCGGTGGTCGACGAGGAAGAAGGCGGCGAGATACCGTCCATCTTCGCGCCCGAGGGGCAGGAGTCAAATGCCGAGCTGGACAAGCAGATCGAGGATCTGGACCTTTCCGTCCGTTCCTACAACTGCTTGAAGCGCGCCGGCATCCATTCCGTCCGCCAGCTCGTCGAGTTCTCCGAAAACGACTTGCTGAACATTAGGAACTTTGGTGCGAAGTCCATCGAGGAAGTGAAGGACAAGCTCATTTCCATGGACCTCAATTTGAAGCTTTAGGAGATACGAGATCATGAGACACTACAAGAAGGGGCGCAAGCTGGGCACCGACACCAGCCACACCAAGGCCATGAAGCGTAGCCTGGTCATCGCGCTGCTGCTGAACGATCGCATCAAGACGATCGAGTCCCGCGCGAAGGAAATTCGCCCCGATGTTGACAAGATCATCACGTGGGCGAAGAAGGGCGACCTTCATTCCCGCCGTCTGGCCATTGCTGCATTGGGCGGTGACAAGGAGCTGGTGCGCGAGGTGTTCGAGAAGGTCGCGCAAGGTATGTTCCAGGATCGTCCGGGTGGCTATACCCGCATTATGAAGCTGGGTCCCCGCAAGGGTGACCGCGCTCCTATGGTTATCATGGAAATGGTGACCGAGCCGGTGAAGTCTAAGGAGGAGGCCAAGCCTGCCGCGAAGAAGGCGGCGAAGAAGGCTGCTCCTAAGAAGGTCGAGAAGGCTGACGAGGCCAAAGAGGCTGCCGAGGACCTGAAGGCGACCGAGGAAGCCATCGTGGCCGAGGCCGAGGCTTCTGTCGAGGCTGCCGACGCCGAGGGCAAGGTGGAAGAGGCTGTCGAGGCTGCCGAGACCGCTGCCGAGGCTGAAGAGGCGGTAGCTGCCGCTGACAAGGCCGAGGCTGCTGCCGAGGAGAAGAAGGCCGAATAGCCTTTTTTGACAAGCATCGAAATGAGAGCGGGGGCCTACGGGCCCTCGCTTTTTGGTGATGTGTCGAGCATATGTCCTGAAGTGATGGATATGTTGAGAATCGGTTTTCTCGTTGCTCGCCTCTTTCGTCTGCGCGGCCGTTGGCCGGGTTTATTGCCGGCCGGTATGTTGTGCCGGCTGTTTGAAGCATATTTCAGACCTTGACGAACTGGCCTTATGCCGTAGGTATCCAGTGCGTCAACAACTCGTTTCTAAGCGGTGGTGATGCCGGCGTGCCTTCTGATCTACCATATAAATCGATTAATAGACGCGGCTGGTGCCGCACATCGTTTTACCGAGAAAGAGGTGCACCATGACGGATTCCACGAGCAAAAAGCAGAAAGCACCTGTCGAGAAAATCGCTGTCGGCCAGCACGTGAAGGACATGGCTGACGAGGTGCAGCAGCATGCTGTCGACGCGTTTGGCGACGTGGGAGATCAAGTAAAGGATATGGCCGGAGAAGTAGGTCGCCATGCCAAGGATATGGCCGGCGAGGTGGGCCACCATGCTCAAGACGCTCTCGGCGACGTGGGAGAGCATGTCCAGAGTCTGCCCGGCGAAGTTGCAAAGCACACGCAGCAGGCGGCGGGCGACGTGATCCGTGAGGTGCCGGTACTGTTCGGGCATGTCAAAGATACGATGGTCGACCTGTTCGACGCCCAGCGCGACAAGACTTCGAAGTAAGGCAAGCGCATGGTCCGTCCACGTAGGCGGGCCATGCGCTGTCGGCGGTTCTTGCGATAGGCAGCCGTTGCACGTTGTCCAGTGCGCGGTCATCGCGCTTGGAGCCGCCAGCTCCTACCATAGACCATAACAGCCCTGCTTCGACCTGCTGTGTTCCTAAGTCGGTTCCAGTATGAGCGAGCAAGGTACGGTCACCCTCTTGGATAAGGTGCGGCATCGTGCTGCGGGTTTATCCGCTATACTGGCCTGCATGAGAATCGACGTCAGTTCTTATATCCCCGGCTCTTCGTTCGTTCACACCTGTGATGCACGCGTGAAGATCGTGCTGCTTGCTGCATTTTCGGCAACGCTGTTCTTCGTGGATACGTGGGTGGGCTTGGGACTTTGCGCCGCAGTGTTCGCCGCCGTTGCGGTGGCTTCGGGCATCCGTATAAGCCGCTTCTTCGGCATGCTGGTGCCGGTGTACGTGATTGCAGCGTTCGCCGTGCTGTTCAATGGGTTCTCACTTGACGTGTCTCAGGTTTCCGGGCCTGCGAGTAGCTTGGGGGATGTGTCGGCTGGCGTGTTCGCTGCCTGGGTGCCGGTGCCGCTTGTCGGATCGTTCGGCTTCGTCCCGGCGGGCTTTGCTCGCGGCTGTTTCTTCGCCGTCCGCATTGTGCTGCTGGTGGTGGGAAGCCTGGTCGTCACTTACACGACGACCTCCACCCAGCTTACCGATGCCCTGGCCAGTTTCCTGCGCCCGTTGCGTCGCCTTCGCGTTCCGGTTGACGATATTGCCATGGTGTTCTCTTTGGCGCTGCGCTTCATCCCGGTGACGGCAGAGGAGTTCGGCCGCGTGCACGATGCCCAATGGGCGCGCGGTGCGGCTTTCTCCGAGGGTGGCCTGTGGCGGCGCCTTCGCGCGTGGCAGACGGTGCTTATTCCCCTGTTCGTCGGATTGTTTCGTCGCGCCGATGTTCTAGCCATCGCTATGGATGCTCGCTGCTACGGCATGTCCGACGACAAGCGCACCTCGCTTGCGCGCACGCGTTTCTCGGCGAAGAGCGCGGTTGCAATGGTGGTGGGACTGGTTATCTGCATCGTGCTTTCCGTCGCGTTCTAGTGCGGAAGCGGATGTGCAGGGCGCTACTCGAAGTGTCCTGCGCGCGCGATGGCATACGCTTAAGTTGGCAGAAAACAGGAGATATTTGTCATTGCGCAAAGTCACTTTTTGAGGTGACGTCAGGCTATAACGCTTTGATCAGGGAAAACGCAAAGCAGCAATTTAGGCGCGGTGTTCTGCTAGGCCGAAGTACCTGAAAATGACGAATATCTCGCAAAACCTGCCAGAAACTCGCGAATTCCTTGCAGATAAGGAATTAGGTCTCGAAACGATCGGGGATTAGTTCGACGTGGACAAATCGAGT